>NZ_SJDU01000086.1 GCF_005518285.1 Brachyspira catarrhinii
CCGCTTTCTTTCACGCTTTTTGAACCGTAAAAAAGAAGTTACAAAAAGTTATCCCGTAGGTTGCATTTTGACAATATCGGCGGCGGGAAGCGAAACGAGTATGGGAGCGGTTTTAACCAACGAAGATACGGCGGAAAAAGTCGGTTTGAATGTGATACAAAATAGACCGAAATTTGCAATAATGAATCCTTGTCTGACTTTCACTTTGCCTTATTATCAAATCGCATGCGGAATAGTAGATATTATGATGCATACGATGGATAGATATTTTGGAGACAGCGAAAATAATCAAACTACGGACGCGATAGCCGAAGCGATATTAAGAACGGTAATCAAAAACGGACTTATAGCGATGAAAGATAAAAATAATTACGATGCGATGAGCGAGCTTATGTGGTGCGGAAGTTTATCTCATAATAATTTAACGGGACTCGGAACAAATTACGATATGATAGTTCATAAATTCGGACATGAATTGAGCGCAAAATTCGATGTGGCGCATGGAGCAAGTTTGTCGGTTATGTGGGGTTCTTGGGCTAAATATTGCTATAAAGACAAAAAAGAAAGATTTATTCAATTTGAAAAAAATGTATGGAATATAGAAGACGAAACGGGATTAAAAGGAATTGAAAAAACTATAGAATATTTTAAAGAAATAAATATGCCTACGAATTTTACCGAACTTAAAATTGGAATACAGAGCGAAGAGATTATAAACGAATTAACCGACAGAGCGACTAAAAACGGAACTTTGGAATTCAAAAGATTTAGAAAATTAAACAGAGAGGATGTTTTTAATATATTTAAAATGGCTAATGTTTAATTATTCTTAAAATAATTCTCCATGAATTTTATAATCTCTTTTTGGCAGTCGGTATATTTTTTTATATCTTCGTCAGACAAACATTTTAAAACTCTTTTATCGATGTTTTCCAAATCTTCAATAATCGGTTTTGCAAATTCGAGTCCTTTTTTTGTCAAACTTATTAATCGGTTTCTTTTATCTTTTTGATTTATTTCCCTTTTTATATAGCCTTTTTTTTCAAAGTTATCCAATATCGAGCATATAGTTTGTTTCGGCAAAGCTAATTTATCCGCCAAATCGTTTTGTATGCATTCTTTACTATTATAAATTAAATGCAAAGTATATAAGGCGATATCGCTCATGCCGTATTGTTTTGCAAATTTATAATAAAATCTCCCCGAAACATAATAAAAATTATTGTCAATCTCGACATATTTTTTTAATTCTTCGTTTTTCATTTTTAATCCTCCGTTTTATTTAAAATATTTTCGTTATTCGTTTTGAAGAATATTGATAAAAATAAAATTAACAATATTCCTTGAGCGGTTGGAATTGCAAACCATACTCCGTTTAATTTGAAGAATATCGGAAGAATCAATATGCATAACGGACTTATAAATAACGGGTCTATATAAGTCATAAGCGTTGAGTAAAAACCATTTCCAGAAGAATAAAGATAAGAAGTTCCGAGCCTCACTATCGACTGCATCAAAAAAGCTACGGCAATTATAGGCAACGCGAAAGTTATTATATTATTCGCTTCCGTTGACGCTCCGAAAATTAAACCTAATTTATTTTTGAATATAAAAACCGCGGTTATAAATAACGCGCTTAAAATCAAAGCCGATATTATTCCCTTTTTGAAAACTCTTTTCATTAATTTATATTCTCTCGCTCCCTTAAAAAAACTAATCATTGGCTGACAACCTTCGGCGACTCCCTCGAAGAAAAGTAAAGTCGAACTATAAATATAATTTGCAACCGAATACGCGGACACTGCAATCTCGCCTCCGTATTTCAAACATTGCAAATTATTGAGTATGACTATAAGAGAAGGAGACATAATCATCCCGAAAGGCGATAATCCTATGAATAAAGCTTTCGCGCTCATTTTTGGATTAAATTTTTTTAAGCTGACTCTCGTTCTGCTCTTCTTTCTTATAAATAAATAATATATTCCGCAAATTCCGACTATTCCCTCGGCTATTATTGTGGCTAAAGCGGCGCCCGCCATTCCCCAATGAAAAACCATCATAAATAAATAATCCAATATTATATTCGTTATAAGCCCCGAACTCACGAAAGCCGTTGCATGAAGCATTTTGCCCTGATTTCTCACTATAGGCATGCATCCCATAGACATTATTTGAAAACTTCCGCCCAAAATAACTATCGTGGCGTAAGCGTTCGCTTCTCTGAATACTTCGCCTCTCGCTCCGAGCAAATGTATTATTGGGTTTTTTAATGTAAACAATATTATCGTTACCAAAATGCTCGCTATAATCAAATTGAATAAAGTCGTTATTTTTGCTTCTTCCGATTTTTCAATCTCGCCCGCTCCGATATGAATCGACATTATAACCGAGCCTCCCATACCTATCATAGAACCTATGGCGAACAATATACTTCCTACGGGATAAACTATATTAATCGCCGCAAGCCCCGTATCTCCCAAAGTATTTCCCACGAAATAGCCGTCAACTATCGTGTAGAGTCCGCCCAAAAGAGTTCCTATTACGGCGGGAATAACATACTTAAAGAAAGATTTATTCATTTCTTCAACCGTTCTCGTTTGTTTTATTTGTGTCATAAAAATCTCCTATTTAATTTATTTTTTAATTTAAAAATTCTAATATTAAAAATCTAATAAAAGTTAATTTAAAAGTTTTTAATTAAAAATTTTAAATTAAAAAATAAATATTAGTATGTATTC
The DNA here is from genome assembly GCF_005518285.1 of Brachyspira catarrhinii. GTDB lineage: Bacteria > Spirochaetota > Brachyspiria > Brachyspirales > Brachyspiraceae > Brachyspira > Brachyspira catarrhinii. Next base: position 2,739 of record NZ_SJDU01000086.1, read on the forward strand.
GGTTAGTTCATTTTCGGACTATTTTAACAAATATTTAATTTTTTGTCAACATATAAAATTTAAAAAAAATTTGTTATTGCGAGCGTGGGGTTATAAATTGGATTGCTTCAGTTTTTATAAAACTTCGCAATGACAATTATTTTTGCGATGTCATTGCGAGCCGATGCCGTAAGGCACACAGCGTGCGCGAGTTTTCGTCTTCGTAGGAGTGCCTTTGGCAAGAAATTGCGGCAATCAATTTTTGAAAATCAATTATTCCTAAAATAATTATTGTAAATATTAATATCGTTAGAATTTTCTATGATGATAAATTCGACTCTTCTATTTAATGCGTCATCCTCGTAAGGATTGATTAAATTTTGCACGCCTATATCTATTAATTTTGTTTTCATAACATTCGTTAAATATGACGATACGGTTTTAGCCCGCAAATAAGATAAATCGTAATCGCTTCTTTCATTATATAGATATAATATATCGTTGGTTTTACTTAAATTATAAAATAAAGCGTTTGTTCTTTCTCTTCCCGAACTGTCTATATGTCCTTCGACTATTATATTCATAATATTCGTTACTCCAAGTAAAGAAGACACATATATTATGGTTCTTCCATATCTGTCGGTATTAACTCTGCTGCCATTTTGTTCGAATAAAATATTTTCTGGGACTATTAAAACTTTTCCTCTTTCCGTTAATTGATATTGATAAGCGATTTGTATCGTGGAAGCTGTATTAGTTTGAATTTGATTTGTCGTAATATTGTTTGTCGCCGTATTATTAGTTCTTATATTATTGGTTTGTATATTATTACTATTATTCCTGTTATTTCTTTGACTATTTGAAGATATAACTATAGAACTTTGACAGTTTAGCGCAATAATTAACGAAAATAACAAAAATAAAAGATTATATATTTTATTTCTCATAATAATTCCTCGTTTTCTTATAAATATTATACAATAATTCCAAATTAAGTATATACCAAAAATATTGTCATATTTAATAGTCGACTTATTTATTCTAAAATTTTAATCTATTCGCAACTATATTTAAGACAAAATTTTTTAAAAATAAAATTGACAATAAAGAAAATAAAGATTATAATATTATTAATAAAAAAATATTTTAAATTACTTTTAATGGGGGCTTATTATGGCATCAAGAAAAATGGTTTACTTTTTTGGGAACGGTAAGTCGGAAGGAGCTAAAGAAACGAAAGCGCTTTTGGGCGGTAAAGGTTTGGGTTTGGCTCAAATGACCGAAAGTAAAGTTCCTGTTCCCGCGGGATTTACGATAACTACCGAAGTATGCGATTATTATTCGAAAAATAAATCGTATCCTAACGGTTTGGAAAAACTCGTAGACGAAAACATTAAGAAACTTGAAAGGGCTATGAATATGGAATTCGGAAACGAGCAAAAACCTTTATTGGTTTCGGTTCGTTCTGGAGCCGCGATATCAATGCCAGGTATGATGGACACTATACTTAATTTAGGCATCAACGAGAAAGTCGTTAACGGAATGATAAAGAAAACGAATAATCCGAGGTTCGCTTGGGACGCTTACAGAAGATTTATTCAAATGTTCGGAGATGTCGCAATGGGAGTAGACCATGAGAAATTCGAGCATATACTTCAAAACGCGAAAAATTCCATAGCCGATAGAGTAGGCAAACCCGCAAAAGAAGTTAAAGATACCGATTTGAATGTGGAAGACTTGAAAGAAGTCGTGGTTAAATATAAAGAAATGTATAAACGAGAAATGGGAGAAGATTTTCCAGAAGAGCCTAAAGTTCAATTATGGCATGCTATAAACGCCGTATTTAGAAGTTGGAATAATCCGAGAGCGGAAGCCTATAGAAAATTAAACGATATAAGAAATCTCTTGGGAACTGCCGTTAATGTTCAGGCGATGGTATTTGGAAATATGGGAGACACTTCGGCTACGGGAGTATGTTTCTCTCGTAATCCAGCCACGGGCGAAAATAAATTCTACGGAGAATTTTTAATAAACGCTCAAGGAGAGGATGTAGTCGCTGGAATAAGAACTCCTCAAGAAATCACGCTCGAAGGAAGTTTGGATTGGGCTAAAAATAACAATGTAAGCGAATTTGAAAGAAAAGAAAAATTTCCATCTCTCGAAGAAGTTATGCCTAATGTGTATAAACAGCTTGTAAGTTATAAAAATCAGTTGGAAAAATATTACAGCGATATGCAGGATATGGAATTTACCATTCAAGAAGGAAAACTTTACATGCTTCAAACGAGAAACGGTAAAAGAACCGCAGCAGCCGCGGTTAGAATAGCGGTTGAACTTGCCGAAGCTAAAATAATTTCAAAAGAAGAAGCTATAATGAGAGTCAATCCTTCCGATTTAGACCAGCTTTTGCATCCTACTTTCGACCCTAACGCTAAAAAATCGGCTACAATTTTGGCAAAGGGATTAAACGCTTCTCCAGGAGCTGCGGTTGGTAAAGTCGTATTTGCCGCCGATAGAGCGGAAAAACAAAAAGAAGCGGGAGAAAATGTAATACTCGTTAGAATAGAAACAAGCCCCGAAGATATTAAAGGTATGAACGCCGCCGAAGGCATTTTGACGGCAAGAGGAGGAGCGACATCTCATGCCGCCGTTGTCGCAAGAGGAATGGGAAAATGCTGCGTTGCGGGATGTAGCGCTTTAGATATCGATTATTCTTCAAATCCTCCAAGCATGAAAGTTGGAAATGAGATTGTAAAAGAAGGAGATTATATTTCAATAGACGGTTCTACGGGAGAGGTAATGCTCGGACAAGTCGCCACTAAAGAAGCGGAAATGTCCGAAGACTTCAAAAAACTTATGAAATGGGCTGACGATATAAGAAAATTGGAAGTTCATACAAACGCCGACACTCCACATGACGCTCGAATAGCGCGAAGTTTCGGAGCGGAAGGAATAGGATTATGCAGAACTGAACATATGTTTTTTAACGCAGACAGAATCAAAAGCGTTAGACAATTGATACTCGTTGCCGAAGATGTTAAACAATTGCAAGCTCAAATAAACGAAGCGGAAAGAGCGGGAAAAAATAATTTGGTTAGCGAACTTCAAAACGCATATAGAGAACCGAAAAGACTTTATGACGAAGCTTTGAATAATTTATTCCCTATGCAAATGGAAGACTTTATAGGAATATTTAAAGCAATGGACGGATATCCTGTAACGGTTAGACTTTTGGACCCTCCTTTGCATGAATTCATTCCTCATGAAGATTCTCAACTTGAAGAACTTTCAAACGATATGGGAGTTCCTTTCGACAAATTAAGAGCGATAAGAGATAGTTTGCATGAATTTAATCCTATGCTCGGACATAGAGGTTGTAGGCTCGGTATAACTTACCCCGAAATATACGATATGCAAGCAAGAGCTATAATAGAAGCGGCGGTAAAAGTGAGCAAAGACGGAGTTAAAGTTCATCCAGAAATAATGATTCCTTTGGTTGGAACTTTGAAAGAGCTAAAAATGATAAAAGACAGAATTATCAAAATAGCGGACGAAGTATTTGAAAAAGAAGGAGTTAAAGTTTCTTATAAAGTTGGAACGATGATTGAAGTTCCGAGAGCCGCTTTGGTTGCAGATAAAATCGCCACGGAAGCGGAATTCTTCTCATTTGGAACTAACGACCTAACTCAAATGGGAGGCGGTTTCTCAAGAGACGATGCGGGCAAATTCTTGAAAGATTATGTCGATAAAGAAATTTACGAAAAAGACCCTTTCCAATCTTTAGACCAAGAAGGAATAGGAGAGCTTTTGAAAATAGGAGTTGAAAAAGGAAGAGCGACAAATAAAAAACTTACGATAGGAATATGCGGAGAGCATGGAGGCGACCCTGCGACCGTTATGTTCTGCCATAATATAGGTTTGAATTATGTAAGTTGTTCGCCTTATAGAGTTCCTATAGCGAGACTTGCGGCGGCTCAAGGCGTTATAACTCAAAAACAAGAAGTGAAGAAAAGCGTCAAAAAAGCGGTTAAAAAAGCGTCTAAAAATATAAAGAAAGCCGTGAAAAAAGCGAGCAAAACGGTAAAATCCGCGGCTAAAAAATCCGCCGTTAAAAAGTTGGCAAGTAAAAAAGCCGCTTCTAAAAAAACTACTCCAAAGAAAAAAAGCGGAAGATAAATTAAAGATAATTTTTTGAAGTTTTGGGCTTGCATATTTTTTGTATGCGAGCCTTATTTTTTGCAATTTAAATGCTTGATATATTTTTAAATAATGTTATAATTTTAGCAATTGTTAGATATTTAAATTAATTGCTATTGACAATTTTTTTAAATATCGTATAATATAATTAAAATAAACGAAAAACCGAAAAGAAAAATTTCGGTCTTTGGGTAATTAACGGGAGATAAATTCTCATGAAGAACAGAACAGAACAGAACAGAACAGAACAGAACAGAACAGAACAGAACAGAACCATTATTGTATTCTAAATGATAATTCTTGTCGATTTTCTTTATCTCAATTTTTCAATACATTTAATTTTTTAATATTTTTTAATCCGAGCGATTTAAAAAAATATAATATCAAATTAGTTAAAACCTTTTTAACTTCAATCAATTTCGATAGCTTATCAAGGAAAATAAAAAATCCTTGTT
>NZ_SJDU01000852.1 GCF_005518285.1 Brachyspira catarrhinii
GTTGTTGCTCCGTTTGGGTCGCTTGCTGGACATTGAACAGACGTATTTGTTTTATCACCTTCCAAAATTACAAGTACATTATCCGCTTTTACTTTTTGAGCGGTACTTTCAATATTTCCAACACTTGGAGCAGTCTGAGCAAAATTACCTTGAGTAGCTCCCGCAACCTGTACTTTGAGAGGCGTTTTATATACTCCTTTCCCGCCTGCTTTTACTTTCACAGATGGACTGTCTATTATAGTAGCCTGAGCTGTAGCATTGTCTGTTGTAAGCGTACAGTCTTGAACTGCTATGTATTTCACTGAAGCACCTCTAAATTATTATTTATTTTTACGCT
>NZ_SJDU01000853.1 GCF_005518285.1 Brachyspira catarrhinii
GAAGCGAATATGTGGCGATAACTACTTCGATTTATAGAAAAGCTATAGATTTTGCATTGGAAAATAAAAATATCGAAACCGAAAAATATAAAGAAAGTTTGATAAAAATTTTTAATAGAGGCGGATTCAGTAAAGGCTATTTCTATAATTCAAAAGATATATTTGAAAATTATAAACCGAATCATAGCGGAGAATTGATAGGAAAAATAACGGCTTATAAGAAAAATAAAATTTATGTGGAAGCGAAAAAAGAATTAAATGTATATGACGGACTTTCTTTTGGAGAGAGTGGAAAAATAGGAATGCAAATTTCCGATTTATATAAAGACAATATAA
>NZ_SJDU01000854.1 GCF_005518285.1 Brachyspira catarrhinii
AAAATTAATTAAATTTTATTTAAAACTAATTTTAAATCGTTGACAATAATCGTAATTATTAATAAAATATTATATATTATGTTAATAGGAATTTAAATTATGAAGTATATGAATTTATACAGAGGCTACGAAAAAAGAAAAGAAGCGATTGATAAAAGAATTTCTTCTATTATAGAAAGAAGTCAATTTATATTTGGCGAAGAATTGGAAGAATTGGAAAGCGAACTTTCAAAATGGACGGGCGAAGCGAACTTTCAAAATGGACGGGCG
>NZ_SJDU01000855.1 GCF_005518285.1 Brachyspira catarrhinii
TAAATTCGGTTTAACTCTTAAAAATCTTATTAACTTAAATCATATTATCTTCAACAACTTATAATTTATTCTTGATAATCTCTACCTTGCCGCTGCCACAGCTCTATGCTCCCACTGTCCTGTCTGCTCTACACCTTTGACGCTATATTTATAAACGCCAATTATTGTATAACTTTGAAAACCGCTACTTACTTCAAAAAAAGGAGAATTTGGAATAGTAGGTTTTACATTAAACTGAACCTTTGTTGGGTCTGCCGTATCTGGCTCTATAGAACTCATATCGCCATCTAATTCTACCTTACTAAATAAATTTTTATTATAATAAGTATCAC
>NZ_SJDU01000856.1 GCF_005518285.1 Brachyspira catarrhinii
CATTATATATATTTATATAAAAAAATATTATTAGGAGTTCTTTTATGAACAAAAACATAATAACAGCTTCAATTATTATCGCATTAATTTTTAGCTCTATTAAAAATAATTTTTTTAAAAAAAATTCATAAAAAAAGCATATTATTTTTTATTTTTACGTATTTAAACATGTAATAGAGTAAAAGTATTAATATATTTTTTATTAATACTATTATAACTATTTATTTTTATAAAAATTAACTAATAAGTAATTTATTAGATATTATTATACCATAAACATTATATATGTTTATATAAAAAAATATTATTAGGAGTTCTTTTATGAACAAAAA
>NZ_SJDU01000857.1 GCF_005518285.1 Brachyspira catarrhinii
CGATTATGGATTTGTTTTCGGGCGGGGCTTTATTTAGATTTTCAATATTGGCTTTGGGTATTATGCCTTATATATCCGCTTCGATTATCATGCAACTTCTTGGAGTGGTTATTCCCGCGTTGGAAAGAATGCAAAAAGAGGGAGAAAGCGGAAGAAAGAAGATAAATCAATATGTTAGATATTTGACTTTAGTTCTTTGTATAATACAATCCGCCGCTATGGCAAGTTGGATTCAGAGTATAGAAGAAGGCGCTATGATATATATGAATCCTGGTTTGGGTTTCGTTCTTATAGTAGTCGCTACCGTTACGGCTGGAATTCTGTTTTT
>NZ_SJDU01000858.1 GCF_005518285.1 Brachyspira catarrhinii
AAACTTAATTATACTGCTTTTATAGGAGTATAGCAATAATGCAAATAGGCAACACTGGAGTAATTAAAGATAACCCTACCGACATCAGAGATGATATTCTTAATCAAGCTATAGACAACGTAGAGGGTTTTACTAATCTCCCAAGCGGAATACAGAATAATCTTTTAGACGAAAGTGTTATTGTTATCTCTGAAATACAAGATATGCTCTCTAATGTTATGAACAGCGTATCGCCTCTCTATGCTAATGACTTTATGGTTTTGGAACTTGGCGAGGCATTCGGACTAAAAATTAAAGATAAAACACTTCCAAACACAACTATAACTTT
>NZ_SJDU01000859.1 GCF_005518285.1 Brachyspira catarrhinii
TAAATCTTTAGCGGTTGAATATTATTTTGATAATTATAAATATCTATTAAATCTCCCGCCTCTTCTCTAAAAGGAGCGTTTATTCCTCCAATAGTATTAGGAACAAACCCGCGAGCCGCCGCTTGCCCTCCCATAGTAACATTTGAAACTATATAATTTCTGTCTATAGCCAAAGATAATGCATGTCTCACTCTCTTATCTTTTAAAAATTCATTTGTAATATTAAGAGATAAATAATAAGTTCCTACGCCGTCTTTAAGAACTACATAATTCTCGTTTTTCAATCTATCTATTTCGGTAGACGGAGGTTCAAGAGCCGAAAA
>NZ_SJDU01000860.1 GCF_005518285.1 Brachyspira catarrhinii
TTTGATGATTCTGTATATCTAAAAAAAGGCGATATGCTATTTTCTTGGTCTGGAAACCCTGAAACTTCGATAGATGTATTTTACTATAATTTACCAGATGGCTGGCTCAATCAGCATATATTTAAAATAAAAACTAAAGACAGTGTATTTTATAGGTATTTCTTTTATATCTTAAAATATTTAAAACCAAATTTTACAGCAATAGCAACAAATAAACAGACAACGGGGTTAGGTCATGTAACAATTAATGATTTAAAAAAAATAAAAATAAAACTCCCGCCGCTGGAAGAACAAAAGAAAATCGCCTCCATACTCTCATCGCT
>NZ_SJDU01000087.1 GCF_005518285.1 Brachyspira catarrhinii
GCAGAATCGAAAAATATAAAACAACTTGGAATTTCTATACCAGGCAATATAAGTTTCGACAGAAAAAATATATTATACGCCACAAATTTAGGATTAACCGATATAAATATATGCAATTTGGAAAGAGAATTAAATTTAGAAATTCTGCTTGAAAACGAAGCGAATAGCGCGGTTCTTGGAGAATTTTTTGTCTCTAAAGAATTAGATAAAAATAATTATATGTTAATATCGATTTCTAATTTCGGAGTCGGCGGAGGACAGATAGTTGACGGAAAATTATTGAAAGGCGCTCATAGATTTGCGGGAGAAGTAGGACATTTTACAATTATTATGGACGGAGAACAATGCGCTTGCGGAAACAGAGGATGTTTTGAAAGATACGCATCTTATGACGGACTCAAAAATATTATGAATAAACATAAAATTAATTTGAAAACTATAGAAGAACTTTTTGAAAGCAAAGAGGAAGAATGCGAAGAAGTCATAAAAGAATACGGGAAAATTTTAGGAATTGGAATAAGAAGCCTTTTATCAATATACGATTCCAATAAAATAATATTGAGCGGAAAAATAACAAATTATTTGGAGAGAATATATCCTTATATAGCAAAAGAAATTTTTGAAAAGAATAATTTTCATTCGCAATTTAATATAATGATTGTAAAATCAAAATTCGGAGATAAATCTTCATTAATCGGAGCGGGATTGATTAACTTCTTCCCCTACATATACGAAGACAATATTTTTAAATGAATTTTTAAAAAATTTTAACTAAAATCTACAATTCTATTTGTAAAATTCATAATAAATATAAAAAATATAGAAAAATTCATAAAAATCAGCGAAAAAAATTTGATTTAAGTATTGACAAATAATAAAAAATATATTATACTTATAAAGTAAGATGATTTAATTAATATACAAATTAAGTAAATTCATTTTATTAATAAAATTATTCGAGGTAAAAGAATGGAATATTTCAAAGGCATTGAAAAAGCGGTTTATAAAGGCAAAGATTCCAATGACGCTTTTTCATTCAAACACTACAACGCGTCCGAAACCATAGGAAATAAAACTATGGAAGAATGGATGCCTTTCGCTATGAGCTGGTGGCATACTTTGGCTTCGGGAAGCAGCGACCCGTTTGGAAGCGCCGCCGCAACGAGACCATGGAACGGCAAAGAACCTCTCGAGGCTTCAAAAATGCGAGTCGAAGCGGGATTCGAGCTTATGCAAAAGTTGGGAATAAATTATTTTTGCTTTCATGATAGAGATTTAGCTCCCGAATGCAAAAGTTTAAAAGAAACCAACGAAAAATTGGATATTATAATCGGATTGATAGAAGAGAGCATGAATAAAACGGGTAAAAAGCTTTTATGGGCAACCTCTTCCCTATTCACCAATCCGAGATATATGCATGGAGCGGCTACGAGTCCTTACGCTGATGTTTTTGCAATAGCGTCCGCGCAAACTAAAAAAACTATGGACATAGCTAAAAAACTAAACGCTAAAGGATATGTATTTTGGGGAGGCAGAGAAGGTTATGAAACTCTTTTAAATACGGATATGAAAAGAGAATTGGAACATTTGGCTTATTTCTTATCTATGGCTGTGGAATATAAAGAAAAGATAGGATTCAAAGGACAATTCTTTATCGAACCGAAACCAAAAGAGCCAACCAAACATCAATACGATTTTGACGCCGCAACCACTTTAGAATTTTTGTATCATTATAAACTCGATAAATATTTTGAGCTTAATTTGGAAGTGAATCACGCTACTCTTGCGGGACATACTATGCAACATGAGATGCAAGTGGCGAGAAATCATAATAAATTAGGTTCTGTCGATATAAACTACGGCGACACATTTTTAGGATGGGATACCGATATGTTTTTGACTAATATTTATGACGCTGTATTTATGATGATTGAAGTTATAAAGAACGGCGGATTGAAAAATGGCGGATTTAATTTTGACGCTAAAGTTCGCAGACCTTCGCATACTATGGAAGATTTGGTTTACTCGTATATTGCGGGAATGGACACTTTGGCTTGGGGATTAAGAATTGCCGACAAAATCATAAGAGACGGTTTCTTTGATAAATTTATAGAAGAAAGATATAGTTCTTATAATAGCGGAATTGGAGCTAAAATAGAAAGCAAATCCACTTCGTTTGAAGAATTATTCGACTACGCTATCAATTTAGAAGAAAAAGGGCTTCCAAGCGGAAATCAAGAGATGCTTGAAGCTAAATTGAATCAATTTATTTATAATAATTAAAAAATTAAACAAAGGAGATTAAGAATGAAAAGTTTAAAAATTTTATTATCAGTTTTAACAATTTTTGCTTTATGTTTTATTTCTTGTTCTAACGAAGGCGGAAATAACGCTCAAGGAAAGAAAATAAAAATCGGTTTGTCTTTGGACGATTTAAGATTGGAAAGATGGCAAAAAGATAGAGATTATTTTGTGGAAGAAGCTCAAAAACTCGGAGCGGATGTCACTTATGTTTCAAGCGATGGCAACGCCACTAAACAATTAGCCGATATAGAAAATCTAATAGCTCAAAATATAGATGTTCTTGTGGTAATAGCCAACGATGGAAACAGTCTTTCTCCAGCGATTATGCAAGCTTCTCAAGACGGAATTCCAACTTTGGCTTACGATAGAATGATAAATAATTGCGATATCGCTCATTATATAACATTCGATTTGGAAAAAGTGGGAAGAATGCAAGCGGAAGGCGTTTTGGAAATAACCAACAAAGGACGATTTTATTATTTAGGCGGTTCTCCAACCGACAATAACGCGAGATTTTTCAGAAAAGGCGCTATGGACACTCTTCAACCTTATATTGAAAGAGGCGATATAGAATTGATAGGCGAACAAGCGACAAAAGATTGGCTTCCAGATGTAGCGTTGCAAATCATAGAGGATATGTTAACCGCTCAAAATAATAATGTAAGCGCCATAGTAGCGGCAAATGACGCTATCGGAGGAGCCGCAGTTCAGGCTTTAAAGGCTCAAGGATTGGCGGGCAAAGTTCCCGTTTCTGGACAAGACGCCGATTTAGCGGCATTACAAAGAATAGCGAAAGGCGAGCAGGCGGTTACGGTTTATAAGCCTGTAAAACAAATAGCCGTAGAATGCGCAAAAGCGGCGGTTGCTTTGGCTAAAGGCGAAACCGTAGAAAGCAACGGTTCCTTAAATAACGGTTATAAAGATGTTCCAACTTTCTATATAGAGCCGATTAAAGTCACTAAAGACAATTTGGATTCTACCGTAATAGCGGACGGCTGGGCTACCAGAGAAGATGTTTACGGAAATTAATTAAAATAAAAAATAAAAATATGATGTTTTATGTTATTTTTCGTTTGATTTTAATTAATCATTCGATTGATAACATAAAGCATTAAAATTTAATTAAAAAGAGGAAAACAATGGATAATTATATTCTTGAAATGAAGGATATACATAAAAGTTTTTCTGGAGTAAAAGCTCTTTCGGGAATAAACCTTACCTTAAAGAAACAGGAAATATTGGGTTTATGCGGAGAAAATGGAGCGGGAAAATCTACTCTTATGAAAATTTTATCGGGAATATATCCTTTCGGAAGCTATGAAGGAAGCATATTCATTAACGGAAAAGAGATGAAGTTTAACAATATTAAAGACGCTGAAAATTCTGGCGTAGCGATTATACATCAAGAGCTTAATCTCATACCTGAAATGAATGTTATGGAAAATATATTTTTAGGTAATTTTCTAAATAAATTTGGAATATTAAATAAAGATGAAATGTATATAAAAACTAAAAAAGCTATCTCCGTTATAGCGCCAAATATAGACCCTAAATCTAAAATAAAAGATTTGGGAACGGGCGAACAGCAGATGGTTGAGATAGCGAAGGCAATATCTAAAAACGCGAATATACTGATATTTGACGAGCCTACTTCATCATTAACCGAAAAAGAAATTTCAAAACTTATAGAAATAATTTTTTCTCTTAAAGAAAAAGGATTAAGCGCAATATACATAAGCCACAAATTAGACGAAATAGAAGCGATAACCGACAGAGTGGAAATAATAAGAGACGGAGTGAGCGTAGGCGAAGGCAAAACTATAGATATGCATAGCGACAAAATAATTTCGCTTATGGTTGGAAGAAGTATAGAAAATTTAATTCCAAGAAGAGAAAGAGAAATTGGAGATATAATTTTTGAAGCGAAGAATTATACTCTCTACGACAAAGTCAATTCAAATATAAAGAAAGTCGATAACGCTTCTTTTTATTTGAAAGAAAGAGAAATTTTAGGATTTTCTGGCTTGGTTGGTTCTGGACGCACTGAATTACTTTCCGCAATATACGGAGCTTATACGGGCGATTATATCGGAGAAAGTTATTTAAACGGCGAAAAACTAAATATTAAGAAAACTGAAGACGCCGTAAAATTAAAAATCGGTTTTGTCCCCGAAGAAAGAAAAACGCAGGGAGTAATTCTAAACGACAGCGTTCAGAATAATATAATACTTTCCACAATAAAAAACTATTCCGTAAAAGGAAGTTTGGATAAAAATTGGAGAAAAAAGCCGCTTTGGAATATAAAGAAAAACTTTCGATAAAGATACCGACTCTCGATTCGCCGATTAAAAATTTGAGCGGAGGAAATCAGCAAAAATGCGTTTTGGCAAAAAGTTTATTAATCGAACCTAAAATTTTGATTTTGGACGAACCTACGAGAGGAATCGATGTCGGAGCTAAATACGAAATATATAATTATATATTTTCTATAGTAGAATCTGGATGTTCGGTAATACTTATATCTTCCGAATTACCAGAAATATTGGGTTTAAGCGACAGAGTTATAGTTATGCATGAAGGACAAATTAAAGCTTCGTTGGATAACAAAGGATTAACTCAAGAAATAATAATGACAGCCGCAATAGGAGAATAAAAATGTTTAATTTAAAAAATTTCTTAAAAAAATATAATTTATTTATGCTATTTTTAATAGTGATTATTCTATGGGGATTTTTCGGAGCGATAACGGGAGGAGGATTTTTATCGTCAAGAAATATATCAAATTTATTTCGTCAGATGAGTATAACGGGAATACTTTCTATAGGAATGGCTTTCGTAATCATTACCGCAAATATTGATTTGTCGGTAGGTTCTATGTTAGGATTACTCGGAGGAATAGCGGGAATTTTACTCAGAGCTGGATATAATTCCACATTAACCATAATAATTACTTTAATATTCGGATTTATAATAGGAGCTATAAACGGCTTTTGGGTTGCATATAGAAAAGTTCCAGCTTTCATAGTTACTTTAGCGGGACTACTTGCATATAGAGGCATCGTTTTATATATAACGAAAGGACAAACTTTGGCGGTTAACAATTCTAATTTTAATTTTATAGGAAACGGGAATATTCCGCCTTTAGCGGCATGGATATTGTTATTAATATTCGTTTTATGCTATGTTTTGCTTAATATTAAGAAAATAATTAAAAATGAAAACTTGCAGGAAAGAAGAACTCTATTAATAAATTTAATTCTTACTATTGCGGTTTCTTTTTTATTCGTATTTTGGATGAACGGATACAGAGGAATACCTTTACCCGTCATAGTAATGCTTGTAATCACTTTTATAGCTTCTTATGTTTCAAACAATACGGTATATGGAAGGGTTGTTTATTCTATCGGCGGAAATGCGGAAGCCTGCAAATATTCGGGTATAAATATTAAAAAATATATATTTTTAGTTTTTACCGTAAACGGAATCATAGCCGCTTTTGCTGGAATAATAAATACGGCAAGATTAGCGTCCGCAGTCCCATCGACTGGATTAAACAGCGAACTTGACGCCATAGCCGCCTGCGTTATAGGAGGTATAAGTTTAAGCGGAGGAACGGGAGCGATATTGGGAGCTTTATTAGGTTCTTTAATTATAGCGAGTTTAAATAACGGAATGAGCATTATCGGATTGGATTCTTCTTGGCAGAATATAATCAAAGGCATCGTTTTATTATTAGCCGTTTGGATGGATATTGCCACAAAGAATAAGTCTAATTAAAAAATAATATTTTTAATAATAAAATAAAAGTATGAATGAATATCTTCTTAAAATTTATTTATAGTTGGTATTCATTCATATTATAAATTTAATATTTTCTAATATATTTTATAAATCCTATTGAAAAATAATAATTTTATGCTATATTATTAAAATCAATTTTGAAATTTTTTAGAAAAAGGAAATTATTAATTATGAAAACGGATAGAGAAGAATTGGAAGCGCTTTTATATCAAACGAGATTAAGAATAGAAGAAAATCAAAAAGAAGAAATGTTAAGCAGATTAAATAAAGATTTGGAATTTATAGAAGATTTATTTGAAGTTAATGTCGACAATATTCCGCCACTTTATCATGTAATCGATTTGCCCGAATATTTGAGAGAGGACAAAGAAGGCGAAACTTTGGACAACGAAACTATAATGAATCTTTGCAGAAGCGGAGAATACGGTTATATAGTCGTTCCAGCGGTTCCAGCAGCTTTGGAAAATAGTGAACATCAGGCAAAAAAGATTTCTAAATAACAATCGTTAAAATAATGAAAGAAAAAACAAAATTTTTTATATTCAATATAGCCGTTTTATATAAAATTTTTGTAAGAATTATTTTAGGATTTATAATCGCATTTTTTATTTTTGGAATACTTACGATATTTGTCAGATTCGATAAAATGAAAAGTTCTGCCATGTTAAACTCTATAGAAGAAAACGAAACGGTAATAACTTCAAAATTAAGATATGCGATTGCGATTAAACCTTTCGTATCTTCGCTTACGGGAAAAACAATTATATTTTCAAGACCGAAACGAGGAGATATAATTTTTATGACAGACCCAAGAAGTTCGAGCGAAAATTTTATAAAGAGATTTTTTTCTTACGCGGTTTATTTTGCCACTTTCGGAAATGTAAATATTTCTAAAAAAAGATATTTGATAAAGAGAATTATCGGGCTTCCAAACGAAACGATAGAAATAAGAGAAAAAAAAGTTTATATCAACGGAAGCCTTTTGGAAGAATCTTGGGCGAATATAAATAACGATTTGCGGATTTTGAATTCGGACATTTCGGGAAGAGATAATTTCGGACCTTATATTGTCGGCTATAACGAATATTTTGTTCTTTCGGACAACAGAGATTACGGATACGATAGCAGAGATTTCGGAAGCGTCAATTTTTCTTTTATAAACGGAAAAGTAATCAATCGTTAATTTGAATTTTTATATTTTCTATAATATAATTTTCGCGATTTTATTTT
>NZ_SJDU01000861.1 GCF_005518285.1 Brachyspira catarrhinii
TCTGGAGCTACGAATTGCGAAACCATAGTGGGAAGCCTCCTTCAAGATTAATTTTCCCTATGAGTTTCGTTGGAGACTACGACGTCGATAGACTGCAAGTGTAATTGGGGAAATCCCATTCAGCTGAGCAGCACTAATCAGACCAATGGCTTGACCATATTATCGTTTTCTTCTTTCGATTTATTCGATAAAAGAAAATATAATAAAGAATGAGACAATCTGCGCTCTTATATATCTGACAAAGAATGGCTCTTTTAATTTGTTAATATTATTTCGGCGACCATAGAGAAAGTGATACACCCGTTCCCATTCCGAACA
>NZ_SJDU01000862.1 GCF_005518285.1 Brachyspira catarrhinii
GAAGATTTTGAAGATATAGAAGACGCGTTAAATAGTTAAATTATTTGATTTTTATTGATTTTTAATATTAAATTACATTATAAATATAAACAAATATAAAAAAATAAAGCTTTATTATGAAATATCAATTAATTGCAAAAGAAACTACATTAAGAAATGTTCTGCGCGAATGTATAAAAAAAGAAGAATTTACAAGCATAGATATAGTGAATAGTTTAAATCTTACAAAACCAACTGTTAACGAAGCTTTGGATATTTTGAAGAACGATAATTTTATCGTAAAAGAAGATTTTAAAAAAGGAATTATAGGGAGAAAA
>NZ_SJDU01000863.1 GCF_005518285.1 Brachyspira catarrhinii
AAAACTGATAAAATGATAAGAAATAATTTTTTAGAATTCATTGAATTCCTCCTATAAATAAGATATTTATAACTAAACAAGGATTTTTTATTCTCCTTGATAAGCTATCGAAAGTAATTGAAGCTAAAAAAGATTTAACTAAATTTAGAATTACAAAATTATTCTTTAATGCATAAGAAAATGTATGAACATAATTAAAATTGTCATTGCGAACGGCGCTAAAGCGGGCATGTTGCCAGTGAAGCAATCCAGATAATAAATAAGCTAAATTATAAAAACGAATTTTATTTAGTCTGGATTCCTTCGCATTTTGGCA
>NZ_SJDU01000864.1 GCF_005518285.1 Brachyspira catarrhinii
TTTCTCATTTTGAAATCTCCTTTGTAATTAATTAATTTTTTATAAATAACAGAGAGTAATCTCTGAAACTTATCGAATTGAAAATTTTTGTTATCGTCATCGACATGTGGCGCACAGCGTGTGCGACTTTGTTTCTTATATTTGTCATTGCGAGCCGAACAGGCGTCTGCCCACCTTTGGTGAAGTGAGGCGTGGCAATCCACATAAATTGGATTATTTCGGACTTTTTCAAGTCCTCGTAATGACTTAATTTTATTAATACAAGCAAGGAAGCCTGCAAAATATTTATAAATAATTTTGTGAAGTGAAAAAGTTT
>NZ_SJDU01000865.1 GCF_005518285.1 Brachyspira catarrhinii
TAAATTTTTTCGGTAAAAATTTATTTTTTACGTATTTAATTATAAATAAAACTTTATAGCGGAACGAATGGAAAAAGAATACGTACATTTAGCAGTACAAAAATTGAGTTTGTTCCAAATAATGATTGGGATAATGGTACTACTAAAGGTTCGTAAGAGTTTTATTTTACTATTAATGTAAATTCTCAATTTCTTACTGTACTTGAAAATTTAAAAACAGTAAAAATCCATTTAATTGCAAATTTACAGTAAGTAAATTGTTAGTAGTTTTATAATTAGACAACTGGTTTACAATACGTAGATTTTTATATAAAAA
>NZ_SJDU01000866.1 GCF_005518285.1 Brachyspira catarrhinii
AATCCGTATCCTCGCTTGCTATATAACTATTACCGTCTGCGGATTTATATATTTGGATTTGAGCGCCAACACTTGCTCCGCTATAATTGATTTTGTTATCGGTTATAGTTACAAACGCCAAACCTCCGCTTGCTTCCAATGAAAATTCTTCTCCAAATTCTTGCGGATTTGAAGAATAAGATTTTCTTGTAACGCCACTTCCGATTGTTCCCGTATAAGTTTTATTGTTATACGCCGATAAATCGCTTGTGGTAGCTTCCGTTCCCGATGCGGTAGGTATCGAGCCTAAATCTACTCCTCCGCTTCCTCCTCCCG
>NZ_SJDU01000867.1 GCF_005518285.1 Brachyspira catarrhinii
CTCGTATAGATTAACTTTTTGGGTTGTTTTCTTTCTCGCGTAAGCCAAAGCGTTTAATCTCGCTTCCGTCATTTCTATTCTTATTTGAATAGTCATCAATCTTTCAAACATACTTATAGCTAATCTTATCCAAGAAGGCATATTAAAAAGACTAATCTGCTCTAATGCAAAATCGATATTTTTTAAGATAGCGACTCTAACTCCCGCAATATTTTTCTGTTCGGAAATAATATTTCTGATTTTTACAATTTGCGGAAATTCCGTCCAAAAACCGTTATAATTCTGATTTCGTCCAAAAACCGTTATAATTCTGAT
>NZ_SJDU01000868.1 GCF_005518285.1 Brachyspira catarrhinii
ATTATTATATCTCTTAACTAATAATTTAAATTTTTATATATCGCAATTTTTTAAGGCATTTAATTTTTTAAGTGTCGCTTTTCGTTTTGCAAAAACTTTGTCATTGCGAGCCAACTTCACCGAAGGTGTGCCGTTGGCATTGGCGTGGCAATCTATTATGTTTGGATTGCTTCGCTCGTTTCACTCACTCGCAATGACTAAACAAAATAATTTTGCAATTCTTAATAACAATGTGGCTCACGCTGTGTGCCTTAAGGCAACGGCTCGCAATGACAATTATTTTTACTCGTCATTGCGAGGCTTTGCCGAAGCAAT
>NZ_SJDU01000869.1 GCF_005518285.1 Brachyspira catarrhinii
AATCCGTATCCTCGCTTGCTATATAACTATTACCGTCTGCGGATTTATATATTTGAACTTGCGCGCCAACACTCGCTCCGCTATAATTGATTTTGTTATCGGTTATAGCAACTTCAACAGTATTTCCGTTTGCTTCTACTGAAAATTGTTCTCCAAATTCTTGCGGACTTGAATTGAAAGATTTTCTTGTAACGCCACTTCCGATTGTTCCCGTATAAGTTTTACCGTTATATGCCGTTAATTCGCTTGCGTCGGCTGCTGTTCCCGATGCGGTAGGTATCGAGCCTAAATCTACTCCTCCGCTTCCTCCTCCCG
>NZ_SJDU01000870.1 GCF_005518285.1 Brachyspira catarrhinii
ACGAATACGGCTATTTTAATTTTGGCAATTTGATTAAAAATTATAATAAAAATTCAAATAATAAAATTGACGAAAAATTAATTATTGTCCGAAACGAACTTTCGCATGGAAGATTGACGAATTATAAAACGGTTATAGAAATTATAGATTCTTCTTTACAAAAACTCGGTTTGTCGTCTTTATACGAAAATTATAATAGAAAAACGAAATATTAGAAATTGGCTTTTTGTCAAAATATATTTTACTAAAATAAAACCCCATGCATCTCTGCATGAGGTTCGTAAAAATTATATTATATGAAAGAATGTAGATTAC
>NZ_SJDU01000088.1 GCF_005518285.1 Brachyspira catarrhinii
TTTAGTTATAAATAAATTTATTAATAGGAGGATATTCGTATGAAGAATATCAAAACAATTTTAATCGCAGTATTATCGTTTATGCTCTTGTTTTCGGTAAGCTGTAAGAATGAAGACAAAACGGGAGGCGGAGACGGAGGTAGTGATTTCGATTTAAATGACATTTATACTACTTCGGGCGATGCGGCGACTTATTTTACTGGAAGTTATACTTTCAAAGGCACTCTTACTCGTAATTCTTTTTCGGGAATTTCGGAAGAGGAAGCGAATAGCGGAACATTGCCTACAAATCTAGAAATTACGGTAACTATAAACGCTAACAAAATAACCGTTCTTTCAGAATTTGCTCAATCATTAATATCAAGCGCTCAATTGAACAATGGCTACGATGGTATTTCTGCCGATAGTAAATTTAATGCTGGAGGCGAGAGTAAAACCGAAAATATGCATAATAAAGAATATATAGCTATTACTCAATTATTAAAAAATAATACTTTTGGATATGTCAGCGTTACTACTAGTGAAGCTGTTGATAAGATTACTGCGATTACGGTTAGGTATCAATTTGGAAGTATACAAGGTCCTAACAACTTTAAAGCCACATATATGGGAGATTTGGCTAAACAATAATTTTAATAAAAGTTTTCATTTAAGCTTCTTTAAGATTAAAAGGCATCGTATTTAATTTACGGTGTCTTTTTTATTATATTTATTTTCGGATTGCTTCACTAGCCAACGGCGAACTTTAGCCCCGTTAGCAATGACAAATTTATATCGTCATTGAGAGGCTACTGCCGAAGCAATCTACTATTGATAAAGTCGATTTTAAAATAAAATTTTATTGATAATGGATTAGTAAATATTTTTTAATCCATTATCAATATCGAATATCCAATGTTTACTAAATACTTTTCTATAGGAATAACCGAAAGGAAATTTACCGATTGAAACCGCAAAAAATTTATTTCCTTTTGATTTTTGTTTTTCGCATAATTCGATTAAATTATAAGGCATATCTTCCATCATAAAATCGGACAATACCAAAACATCGCCGTTTCTGAAATCGTCCGTATTCATTATTCTATTTGCCTCGAAAAGCGCTTTATAAATATCTGAACCGCCATGATAACTTAATTTAAGAAAATTTATAAGTTCGTTAAGTCCGTCATATTTTGAAAATTTATAAGAGTAAATTTCAACGCTGAAATTGATTAAATAAATATTTCTGTTTTCGGACAAAGCCCGCATAACGATTTTTAGCATTGTCGCTTTTGCAATATATTCGTTTATTCCTTTCATCGAGCCGCTCGTATCGATACAAATTATTACGGGACCTTTTCCGTCAATATAACCCGCTTTAATTTTTTGTTTTTCTTTTTCGTTAAAAATATAAGAATCTTTATCGAAACACATTAATCTATTTTCTATATATTTCAATTTAAATAATTTTTCAAAATCTTTGTCGCAAAGTAAAGAAAGCTCTTCGGGAACTATATTCTCAATATCTTTTGAAAAATAAATCCCGACAATTTCGTCTTTTGAAGTTATTTTTTTATTGGAATAATTATAAGTATCTTTAAATTCTATATTGTTAATCGCATTTTCAATATCGACTCTTCTTCCCATACTCTCGCAAATTTTTTCTATGTCTTTATAATCGTTTATAAAATCAGTCCATCTTTGAAGAAGCGAAATATCTTCTTCGGACAATTCGCCGACTCTAAAATCCCAAAGAACGCCCGTTTTTATTCTTAAAATATTTGACATATATTTAAGTTTTTTTAAAAGTTTAATCCAAGATTCCATATCGACAATAAATTTATCTCGCTTGCTTTTAATAATATTCAAAGTCCAAGTATTATTTTTATCGTTATAAGATTTTTCCCAAGAAGAGAGAATATTTTTTCTTATAATATTTAAATTTTTATCGTTTATTTTGTTAGTCCAAAAATTAGAATCTATATTTTTATCAATTTCTTTGAAATTATTTAAATAATTGATTATTTCGTTTTTATTAGAATTTTTATTTTGCATTTTTTTAAAAGCAATGCCCAATTCTATTTTATTATTTTGATAAGGATTATTATTTTCTATATATTCTTTTAGTTCTTTTTTCCATTTTGAAATTTTTATTTCAAGTTCGTCTTCGAGTCTCTTATCGTCAATATTCTTAAAAGAACCGTAAAAAACTCCTCTTGCCATATCTTCCGTTTTCTTGATTTCTTTTGTCGTAATATTATTTGCAGTTTCCGAAATATTTTTAAAATTTTTAAATTGTTGCATAATTTATAATTTCGCTTTTCAATTTTTCTGCGTTTAATTTTTCGCTTTCCAAATCTTCAATATGATTTTCAAAAATGTCGTTTATTATATTAATTTTTTCTTCCGATATAAAAATATTTTTAGATTCGTTTTTTGTTTTTTCAAAATTATTTTTTGAATCTAAAATTATATTTTCCATTTTCGATGTAAGCGAATCGATAAGAATCAAATAATTATCTTTTTTTTCTTTTTCAACTTTCTTTAAGCCGTTTTTTCTCATATAAAATTTTGGCTCGAATTTTGTAAAGAATTCGTAATTTTTTGAAAGTTTATCGGACATTATTCCGTTCGTTAAAGTCGCAGAATTAATCTCTACGGAACATATTTCGCTTTCGTTAAAAGAGCATCTGAATTTTTTTGTTATAAATCGTCCTTGGTCTAACGGATAAAAATAACCCTTCTTATTCATATTTTTTAGCGGAATATAAATTATCGTATCGGCATTATTTCCGTATTCGTCTATTTTGACATTCAAAGTTTTCGCAATATATAATTTGTCGTCAATATTTTCCGTATCGTAAGTTTTCTCCAAATTAAAAAATGTATTTTCAAATTCCGATTTTAAATTTTCAAAATCGTTTTTCCAATTTTCTAAATCCGAATTTTTGAAATTATAAGAAATTCTAATCGCGTTTTCAACAATTTTTTTCACCGCTTCTATATGTTCTTCCAAACTCCATAAACAATTATCCAAAAGCAAAGTTTCGTAAATATCGACTTCTTTTTTATCGTTCAAATATGCGGCGGTTTTCATTAAGTAAGAAATATTTTGCCATCTTCTGTCCGAAATATAAATTGGAATATCTTTATTGTCTTCGTTAAATTTTTCTATCGAAAGTTTTATCGCGTGAATAATATTAAAAACGATTTTTGAAATTTTTATTTTACCTATTTCTTCGCTCATTTTATTCCATTCTTCCGTTGTGATTTTTAATTTTTCGTCAATTTCCACAAAAGGATTCAAACTCGTATTCTCTAAAAGTTTTTCAAAATTATCTCTATTTTTAAGAGGATAAACCGTAAGCCTCGTTATAAATCTGTCGTATAAAGCTTCGAGTCCCTGATTTGGCGGCGGAGTTTCGTTGCTTGCGGAAATCAAACCTTTAAGAGGAACTTTTATTTCTTCATAACCGTTTTTAAAAATTCTCTCGTTTATAATCGTAAGCAAAGTGTTAAGTATTGCGGGAGTGCTTTTCCAAATCTCGTCCAAAAAAGCAAAATCGCTGTCGGGCAAATATCCTTTTATTTTTCTAACATATTTATCGTTTTTAAGTTCTTCCAAACTTATGGGACCGAATATATCTTCGGGCGTGCTGAATCTTTGCATTAAATATCCGAAATATTTTGAATCTTTGAAGGCGTAAGAGATTCTTTTCGCTATAAAACTTTTTGCGGTTCCAGGCGGACCGTAAAGAAAAACGGGCTTTCCAGCGATGACGCTCAAAAAAGTCAAAGCTACAGTTTCTTTTCTTTCGTATAATCCGTAAGATAGTAAAGATATTATTTTATTTATTCTATCTTTTAATTTATCGTTCATTAAAAACCTTCGATTAAAAAATATTTTTTATTATAACATTTTTTGTAAAAAATAGAATTATAACCGCTTAATATTCTTCTCACTCTTTTTAATATTATGTTAATTAAACTATGTTAATTAAATTCCGATAACTATATTATGATAACTAATAATATAGACATAAAAAATAAATATCTTAAAGAAAATCTAATCGCATACATTGGAAATAAGAGGAGATTATTGCCATTTATAGAAAATGTTTTTTTAGAAATTTTGGATAAAGATAAAAATATAAAAACCGCTTTGGATTTATTTGCGGGAAGCGGAAGCGTATCGAGATTATTAAAAACTTTAGATTTGGAAGTTTATTCTAACGATTGGGAATATTATTCTTATATTTTGAATTACGCTCATATTAATATAAATATTGAAGATACAAAAAATATGTTTATGCATATGGGCGGGCTTCAAAATACGATTGAAACGATTAATAATATTAGCCGAATAAAAAATAAAGACAGATATATTTCAAAATATTATTCTCCGAAAAACGATTATAACCCCGATTTAAAAAACGAAAGATTATTTTACACTCAATACAACGGAACTAAAATAGATATTATAAGGCATAATATTGAAGAGCTTTACAAAAATAACGCGATAAATCAAAAAGAATATTTTTATTTAATCGCTTCTTTAATTTACGAGTCGGCCACTCATACGAATACATCTGGAGTTTTCAAAGCTTTTCATTCTGGTTTCGGCGGAAGAAATAAAGACGCTTTAAGCAGAATACTAACTCCAATATCGTTAAAAGAGCTTCCATTATATAACGGCAAAAACGGTTATGTAAGCATGCTCGATGCTAACGAGTTTGTAATAAAAAATAAAGATAAAAAATTCGATTTGGTTTATTTGGACCCGCCATATAATCAGCATCAATACGGAAGCAATTATCATTTACTTAATACGATTGCATTATGGGATAAACCTAAGATAAATAAAAAAATATATATAAACGGAAAGAAAACGGATAAAGGCGGAATCAGAAAAGATTGGATAAAAACAAAGTCCGATTATTGCTATAAAAAAACTGCAAAAAATTCTTTAATCAATTTGCTTGAAAATATAAACGCTAATCATATAGTTATGAGTTATTCGACTGACGGAATAATAGAATTTGACGATTTAATTTCAATACTCGAAAATAAAGGAACTTTAAAAATAGAGACTTCGGAATATGTGAAGTATAGAGGAGCAAAACGTTCGATAGTAAATAAAACCAAAAACATAGAATATTTATTTATAGTCGATACAAGAAAATCGAAAGTGAAACATAATAACGATAATCATTTGAAAATAAAATATATTGAAAACATCCGATTAAAATTAAATAATCCCGTAAACGCCTCGAAAGATTATTTATTATTTGAAGGCAAAGAAGGAAATATAAAATTGAATTTGAAATATTCCGTTCATATAATCAATGTCGAAGAAATTTGCGCCGAATTAAAAAATAAAAGCGTAGATTATATAAAAAGATTTTCGCTATTTTTGGATAAATATATTAAAGAAAATAATTTGGACACTTTGAAAATTTACTTTTCGCATTTGAAAAAAGCCGTTTTAATTAACGATATAAAATTGATAAAATATTTTGCAAATCATATTTTAAAAATATACGCGAGATTATGCTCGAAAAAATCGAACGAATATATACTTGAAATAACGAACGAACTTTTGGATATAATTTATAAATACGACAATATAAACGCCGTAAATAAAATAAAAAAAAGAATGATTTATAATATTTCGCATTCTGGCATTTCGGATATTAAGAAAAATAAAATTCTTATAAAACTTGAAAAATAGAATTTATTTTTTATTTCTTTCTTTAAACTATCGCATCGGGGTCGAATCTTTGAAGTAGTCTTATCAATAAATAAGCGGATATAAAAAGCAACGGACATAATATCCATTCTATCGGGTTTTTAGGTAAACCTGGAAAAACTTGCATGATAGAACCCAAAACAAATCCCGATATAATTAAATAAGAAGATTTTACATAATGTTTCATAAAATATTCCAATATTTTTGTGGTTAAAATTATTCCTAAAATTAAACCGAAACATAAAGGGACAAGATAAGGAATATAAAAGCTTTGAATCGCGTTTATGGTTTCCTGATAAATACCTAATAATAAAAACATATACGAAACGCTTATGCCAGGTAGTATCAATGCTATTGCCGAAATGAATCCCGCCAATGCAAGTATAAAATAAGTAAAACTTTTGCTTCTATTATTTTCCGAGTCGCTGAAAAAACCTTCGGGTATCATAGATATTAAATATACCAAAGCCGCTCCCAATATTATGTATATTATGCTCATATAATTAAATTTATAATATTTGGTTTTATTATAAACCGTATTAAAACCGCCTAATGCAGCTCCCATAAAAAAGAAACAGCTTATTGTAAAAAATTTATCTATTAAAACGGACAAAGGTTTTGCCACTATAATCATTCCTAATAAAGCGCCTATAGAAAATAAAATTACCGTTAAAAAATTCGATTTGTTTTTAATAAAATAATTTTCGTTTTTTGGAAAGCTTAAAATACCGCTTAAAGAAGCGATTAATTTATCGTATATTCCAAGTATCATTGCCATAGTTCCTCCGCTGAAACCTGGAACTAGCATAGAAGCGCCGACTATAAAACCTTTTAAAATATTCATAAATTAAATCCGATAAATTTTAGATTTTGAATAATAGCATATATAAATTATTAATGCAATTAAATTATATCGCAATAAATATTTTACTTCGTTTTAATTTATAGATATATTTATATTGAAAAACAATTATAAATTTTGTATAATTTAGAAAAACTATTTTAACTCATATAGGACAGCCATAATTATTAAAATATGGACTTTATAATTATAATAATTTTGATTATTTTAAACGGCATATTCGCTATGTCGGAGATAGCCGTAATATCCGCAAGAAAATCCTCTTTAATGAAAGAGAGCAAAGAAGGAAATAAAAACGCGAAAACGGCGCTTTCTTTGGCAAATCATCCCGATAAATTTTTATCCACAATTCAAATAGGAATAACTTTGATAGGAATATTAACGGGAATTTATTCGGGAGATACCGTTGCAAAAGAATTATCGAATATTTTAATAAAGATTCATATTCCGACAGTTTACGCTTCTTCAATATCGAAAATAATCGTAGTGGCGTTGGTAACTTATCTTACTTTAATATTTGGAGAATTAGTTCCAAAAAGACTTGGAATGGTTATGCCCGAAAAAATAGCTAAAACGGTTGCAAGTCCTATGATTATATTATCCAAAATAGGCGCTCCTTTCATTAAAGAGGATTTTCTT
>NZ_SJDU01000871.1 GCF_005518285.1 Brachyspira catarrhinii
TTAATTTAATTTCAAAATATACGGGATTAAGTATCGAAGAAATTCGCAAACTTTAATTAAAATATTTGAATTCTAAATATTTATGAAACGACTAAAAAATTGAGAGAAACTATAATTAAATTCTTTTATCAAAATTCTATTAAAAAATAAAATTCATGCTTTTGCATTAAGATTTTTTATTTTTTATAAATATTTTTAGAAGAAAGATTATAAAGAAAAAATTATAATATATAGCCGCCTAATTTAATTTTAAGACGACTATATATTATTAAGAGAAAACATTATTTTTAGAAATACCAAGCGACACCGCAAGAG
>NZ_SJDU01000872.1 GCF_005518285.1 Brachyspira catarrhinii
AAACTTTTTCACTTCACAAAATTATTTGTAAATATTTTGCAGGCTTCCTTGCTTGCTATTTGGATTGCCACGCCTCATCTCATTCGGCTCGCAATGACAGAAAAATTAAAATTCGTGATTATAAAAGTCATTACGAGGCTATTTATAGCCGAAGTAATCCACAAAAAAGAAATTTTATTATTTTGGATTGCTTCGCTCCACTTTGTTCGGCTCGCAATGACGGGAAAAATATTGTCATTACGAGGTTTTGTAAAAACCAAAGTAATCCAAAATGTATGGTGTGCTTTTTTGATAACAATGTGGCTTCAGCCCAT
>NZ_SJDU01000873.1 GCF_005518285.1 Brachyspira catarrhinii
TCTACTTTAGAAATATTAAGAGTTTTAATGTTTATGATTTCTTTTTTCACTTGATTAGTTAAAGTCTTATAAGCCTCTTGATATGCTAAATCATAGGTTTCAAGTTTATAAGGTATTTCAAAAAGTTCTGTTTTAATTCCTATTTCGCTCTCTAATGGTATAGCAGGATATAAAGGATCAGCACCTACTATTTTAGGCAACGTTCTATAAACTTCTTCTATTGTGGTTTCTTCATTTTCTGTTTTTTCTATAGTATCTTTCATCTTTATAATATAACGAGTAACTAAATCATCAGAATCTTCTTCATATTC
>NZ_SJDU01000874.1 GCF_005518285.1 Brachyspira catarrhinii
ATATTATCTGTCCAACTATTAGCAAGCCAATTTTCATGAATATTATAATCAGAATCATATATAAATATGGAATATCCACATTTATTATTTTTATTAAATGATAAAGCTATATTATATACCATCACTATTTCATAATCGCCATATTCTTCAGATATAGCGGTTTTTGCAACCCATACGCCATCCATAAAATCTTCGTCTGCATTTTCTAATCTTAAATCAACTAATATAAAAACGCATACTTTATACAATATAAAAATTATAACAATAAAACCTATTACTTTTGATAAACAACCCTTCATAATTCAAACC
>NZ_SJDU01000875.1 GCF_005518285.1 Brachyspira catarrhinii
TCATATACAATATTTTAATCATATTAATACATAGAATAATATTAAAAACTAAAATAAAAAAATAATAATTTTAAAATATTATAAAGCTAGTTATAAAAATTGTTAGCCTATGCAAAGCCACAGAGCAAACAATTTTTATTAGCAATAATAAAAGATTATGTGAGCCATAGAGCTAGTTTTAAGCATAAGAGAATAAAATAATAAGATAAAATAAAAAACAAGCTGATAACTTCAAAATTATCAGCTTGTTTTTATTTTTAAATATCTTATTTAGCTTACTTTTTCAAAATAATAAGTTACACTAGA
>NZ_SJDU01000876.1 GCF_005518285.1 Brachyspira catarrhinii
GTATTTTATACAACATATACAATATTTTTCATAATAATTAAATTCTATAATTTAGCATAAAATAACCAACTTGTAAAATTTCATGTCAATAGTTTAAAAACAAGTACAATCATTAATTATCTTATACTTTGATTATAATCATTATCATTTTTCTTTTTAATTTTATTTTTATACCATTTTTTTATAGGTTTAAATAATATATCCGTTATCCAGCTATTATCAGTTGGAAATACTCTTCTTCTTGATATAAAAAGTGTACATTTTCCTATCCACAATACACTGCTGCTCTCATTACATGCATCATT
>NZ_SJDU01000877.1 GCF_005518285.1 Brachyspira catarrhinii
CACTTCCAAAATATTCTTTAAATTGTGGAGTTCCTCCTATAGCGGCTGCTAATACGGATGCTTTCTTGCTTGCACTATGAGTTACAGTTTGATTGGTTGTAGGTTCATTAGTGAAAGAAAAATTAGGATTGGCTTCAGAAAACTTTGCGTTTGTAAAACTAAATTTAGTTGAATTGCGATACTCCCCCGCAAGAACTATTTCTCCATTTTTTTCTGAACTATAAATACTACCATCTGACCTTTTCAGATTTTTCATCATATTTTCTATATCCGTTTTGGTTATAAGCGTAGTTTTGGTATCGAT
>NZ_SJDU01000878.1 GCF_005518285.1 Brachyspira catarrhinii
TGCCAAAATGCGAAGGAATCCAGACTAAATAAAATTCGTTTTTATAATTTAGCTTTTAATATCGGATTGCCTCGACTTCTTGCGAAGTCTCGCACACGCTGTGCGCCTTTCGGCGATGACAAAATTTTCAACTGTCATTCGCTTTTGCGTCACTGTGGAAACGAGGGCAAAGCCCGAGACCTCTGTCCGCCGTTGGCGAGTAATCTATTATCTGGATTGCTTCACTCGACAAAGTCGGACTTTAGTCTCGTTCGCAATGACAATTATTTTTACTCGTCATTGCGAGGCATTGGAAATGCCGA
>NZ_SJDU01000879.1 GCF_005518285.1 Brachyspira catarrhinii
CACTTCCAAAATATTCTTTAAATTGTGGAGTTCCTCCTATAGCGGCTGCTAATACAGATGCTTTACCGCTTGCGCTATGAGTTACAGTTCGATTGGTTGTATATTCGTTAATGAAAGAAAAATTAGGATTGGCTTCAGAAAACTTTGCGCTTGCAAAACTGAATGTAGTTGAATTACGATACTCTCCCGCAAAAACTATTTCTCCATTCTTTTCTGAACTATAACTACCATCTGAATTTTTCACGGTTTTCATCATATTTTCTATATCCGTTTTGGTTATAAGCGTAGTTTTGGTATCGAC
>NZ_SJDU01000089.1 GCF_005518285.1 Brachyspira catarrhinii
TGATACTTACCGCCTCTTTTCATCAATTCTTCATGAGTTCCCGATTCTATAATCTTTCCGTTTTCGACTACGCAAATATAAGTCGCCGTTTTTATAGTCGACAATCTATGAGCGATTACGAAAGTAGTCTGTAAATTAATGATTTCGTTTAAGGCTCTTTGAACATACATTTCGCTTTCCGTATCCAAAGCGCTTGTAGCCTCGTCAAGTATAAGTATAGAAGGCTTTTTCAAAACCGCGCGCGCCAAAGCAATTCGTTGTCTCTGTCCGCCAGAAAGCATTATTCCTCTCGGTCCTATATGAGTGTCGTAGCCGTTCGGAAGTTTTACTATAAACTCGTCCGCATGAGCTATTTGCGCCGCTCTGATTAAATCCTCATCGTTCGCGTTTCTGTTGGCGTATAAAATATTTTCTCTAACCGTTCCGTAAAATAATATATTCTCCTGCGAAACTACTCCTATTTGATTTCTTAAACTTCTCGTATTCAATTCTTCGATATTGATTCCGTCAAATCTTATGACTCCTTCGGTTGGAGAAAATAATTTTGGAAGCAAACTTATAAGCGTAGTTTTTCCTCCGCCAGAATTTCCAACGAAAGCCACGACATCTCCTTTTTTTACGCTCACATTAACGGGTCCCAAATGAAAAGGTTGAGTGTCGCTTCTTTTAGGATATTCAAAATGCACATTTTCAAAAGTTATCGAGCTTTCGATAGGTTTCATTTCTTTTTTGGTTTTATCGTCGACATTTTCCGCTGGCAAATCCATTATTTGAAAAACTCTTTGAGATATTCCTTTAGTCATTTGCAAATTTATAAATATTCCCGATAAATCTCTAACGGGAGAGGAAATATTCAACATATAAAGCAAAAATCCCCATAAAAATTCAAACGGCATCTCTCCGATAAAAATTAAATATCCGCCGTAAGCCAATATGGTAAGCATCGCCACTATCATTACAAGTTCCGTCATCGGTCTATTCAAAGCTTGTAGCAAAGACATTTTTCTAACCAATTTAATATAATCCGCGTAAGCGTTTTTATATCTGTCGACTTCTTCTTCCTCTTTGGAAAATATTTTTATAACTTCTATTCCTCTTATATCTTCTTGCACTACGGAGGTTATATTTCCTAATAAATTCTGTTGAGCCGTCACTCTCGTCTTTATAAGTTTCGATACAAAATTTATTCCAAAAGCTATTAATGGAGCTGCGATAAAACATGCCAATGTAAGTTTAACATTTAAAATTAATAACGCGCATAGAGTCAATATTAAAGTTAGAGGAACGGTTATAAGATTAGGCAAAGTTCCAGATATAAAATTTTCTATAGTCGAAGATTCATTTAAAATCTTGCTTATTATATCTCCTTCTTTTTCCTGTTTATAATAGGCAATATCGGTATTCATTAAACCTCTTAACATATCCGTGCGAACATCCTTTCCTATTTCCTGCGAAGTAAAAGAAAAAAGAAAAGTTTTTATATAATCGAAAGACACTCTAAAAATAACATAGAAAAATCCTATAAATATAATAAAAGCGAATTGAGCTATTATAACGGGATTAACCAAAGAATCCGCCGATAAAAAATGTTCCGCTATCTGTTTTGTGCTTATATTGGAAAGTTCATTAACGAAAGGAATTTTATCCAATATATCGACTCTTTTTCCGCCCGTAATCGCAATAGCCATCTGTCCGAAAAAAGGAGGAAGTATATTTATAATCGTATAAAATATGCTTATTGTGAAAGAAGGTATAAATAATTTCTTATGCCTCATCGCGTAAGATAATATTCTTTTATAAGGATGAGGTTCGACTTTGCCGTAATATTTTTTTAAATGTTCTTCGGTTACCGCGCCGTAATCGAAAGGTTTATTTTCTTTTTTAAAAAATTCTTTTATTTTTTTTATCATTGCAATTATTCCTAATTTATTTGTAAAATTTACATAATCAATTTTATATCTTTATATTAAATATTTCAATATTCGGACAGATTCTCTCCGTATTCGAGTTTTAATTTTCTATCCGCCATATTCGCTATGGAATTTGAATGAGTCACTATTATTAAAGAGGCTTTTGTTTTTTTAGTCATATTCCATAAAAGCTCTCGCACTATTTCGGCGTTTTTTTTATCCAAATTTCCCGTAGGCTCGTCAGCCAAAATCAATTTCGGATTATTTATTAAAGCCCTCGCAATCGCCACTCTCTGCGCTTCTCCGCCCGAAAGTTCTCCAATTCTATGTTCTATTCTGTCTTTTAATCCGACAGTTTCAAGCAGATTTTCCGCTTTTTCTCTTGCAAGTTTTTTATGATATTTAAGCATTAAAGCTGGAATCATTACATTTTCTACGGCGCTAAATTCTCCAAGCAAATTATGAAACTGAAAAACATAACCGAGCGAACTATTTCTAAAATGAGCGAGTTGTCCTTCGTTCATTTTATGAATATTATTTCCGTCAATATTTACTATTCCGTCCGTTATATTGTCGATTCCGCCGATTAGATTTAAAAGAGTCGTTTTACCGCTTCCCGATTCTCCCGTTATCGCTAGTATTTCGTTTTTATATACTTTCAAATTTAGAGATTTAAGAACTTCCACTTTCGGAGGACCGATATAAGTTTTTGAAAGATTTTCTATATTTATCAACGCTTCATTCATACCTTAATACCTCCGCTGGCTTATATTTGCTCGCTATATACGCGGGAATAATGGCGAAAATAACAGAAAGCAAAAATGAAATCGAACCTACCATAATCACTTGATTAATATGTATTATCGAAGGAAGTCCTCCGCTCACATAATAAATATCTGAAGGGAAAAAATCTGGAACAATCGGAACGGTTATCGAAGAGCTTATATGAGAAGGAATAAACCAAATAATATTGACTATAAATTGCGAAACATATCTAATCGCTTCCAAAGTCTCGTTTACATAATTTGCAAGCAGTATTCCGAAAATAACTCCAAATATAGTTCCAATCGCTCCTATAATCGCTCCTTCCAAAAAGAAAACTTGCGCAACATTCGAAGGTTTTAATCCCAAAGTTTTTATTATAGCAATATCTCTTCTTTTATCTTTTACGAAAATTATTTGACTCGAAGCAATATTCAAAGCCGCTATCAATATAATGAATGAAAGTATTAAACCCAACATTAATTTTTCCGTTTGAAGCGCCTGAAAAAAATTTCTGTCGAATAACATCCAAGGCATAACATTATAAAATTCTTTCAAAGCCAAATCCAAATCTCTTGCCACTTTATCCGCGTTAAAAAAATTTCTCACTTTAACGGCGATTCCCGTGACGGCGTTATCGTATCCAACCATAGCCTGTCCAGTTTTCAAAGGAACGATTACCATTCTGCTGTCGTATTCGTAATAACCCGTTTTGTATATTCCTTTTATAGTGAAAGTGTTTTTTTGAGGACGAAATCCTTTTTCAAAACTGCCTGAAGCCGAAACGATATCTATCGTATCTCCAACCGAAAGCGCGTAATCGAAAGCCATTTCCGAACCGATAAGCGCCTCGTTGCTTGCCATAGATTTATTATTTCCTTCTATAAAACTGAAATATTTAATAAAATCTTTATCCGTTGAAAATATATTGTCTTCAAAAGAACGAACGGTTATTAAAGTGGTAAAGCTGTAAGTTCGCATTATGCATGGCAAAACTATATAAGGATATAAACTCGTTATTTCCTTATTGTCTTTTATATTGTCAATTACATAATTATAATCGGTTAGCGGCTGGTCCGAGTAAGCGCTGATATTTATATGCGCCCTCATTCCGAGTATTTTATCTCTTATATCGTCCTGAAAACCGTTCATTACCGATAAAACCGTTATCATTACCATATCGCCGACTAAAATTCCCAATATGCATATTACCGTAATAATCGAAACGAATGAAAATTTCTTTTTAGCCTTTAGGTATCTTATACCGAGCATTAATTCTAATCTCAAAATAGCTCCTTGATTTTTAGTTTTAATTTAGTTTAATATTATATATAAATATAAATTACTATGCAAATATTTTTATCAACTTTTTCCTCTGCATTTTTTACACCAAGATTGATTTCTTATATTTACATCTCCCATATTTCTAAATCCAAAATCGCTTAAAGGTTTTTCTTCTTTGCAATTAGGGCAAATACGAGTTGGCTCTTTTCCATTATAGCCGCTTGATTGTATAATTGGTCTTTTTGAATTTTCTATTTTACTCATTTAATTTCTCCTAAAATAAAAATTAATATAAAAACTATATAAAAAATATTCAATTTTTTAAATAAGTTAATTTAATAGTTTCCCTTTATAATAAGACTAGTTATACATCCTCTTTTGTCGCCTTTGCAATTTATCGCCCTTTTTGAACGGACTTCTATTATTTCAAAGTCTTTATATAATTCTTTTATAAAATCGGTATTTGAATTGCTTTGTAAAACTTTTACTCCTTCAAAATCAAGCGTTTTAAATAATTCGTAAAGTCTTATTTGTTCGTTTGCCAAAAAATTATCGGTATAGCCAACAAAACTTGAAGTTTTATTAAGCGGAAAATAAGGCGGGTCGAAATATATGAAATCGTATTTTCTGGCTTTCAACGATACCGCTTCAAAATCTTTATTCGTTATATTCACATTTTTTAAGGCTTTATTGACGGAAAAAATCAATTCTCTATCGTAGATTTTAGGATTTTTATAACTTCCCATTGGAGTATTAAAATTTCCTTTCGCATTATATCGGCAAAGTCCGTTAAAGCAGGTTTTATTAAGATAAATAA
Organism: Brachyspira catarrhinii; assembly: GCF_005518285.1. Taxonomy (GTDB): domain Bacteria; phylum Spirochaetota; class Brachyspiria; order Brachyspirales; family Brachyspiraceae; genus Brachyspira; species Brachyspira catarrhinii. The sequence goes on from NZ_SJDU01000089.1 coordinate 4,774, forward strand.
ATCTCGCCGCTCGAAAAACTTCGCTTAAAGAATAAAAATTTGCATTCCTATCAAGATTACGAATTCTATAAAAATATTCTTTATTATGATTTATCTTCAAAATTTCCAATTCTTCCAAAAGTTTGTTCGGATTAATTTTTATTTGTTTATAAGCGTTGATTAATTCAAAATTTTTATCGTTAAGATATATTTTTTTAGAATTTAATATTTTATGATTTTTAAGATAAAAAAATAAAGCTCCGCCTCCGACAAAAGGCTCGAAATAAGAATTAAAATTTTTTGGAATAAACGGCATTAAAGAATTTATTAATCCATTTTTTCCGCCCGCCCATTTTACGAAAGGTTTAGCACTAGCACTAAAATTAAATTTTTTTAAATTTGTCATTTATAAAATACTTTCCGCTATGTAATTAACTATTTTCTCTCTAACATTTCTGCCGTAATAATCGAATTGATTTTCTCTGATTTTAATCAAATTTTCTCGGTTGTTTTCCAAAAGAGCGTCTATTTTATCAAAAATATCGTCCGTTGTATCTGCGCTATAACCCAAACCGTTTTGTTGAAGATATATCGGATTTTCTTCTTCCTGCCCGGGCAAAGCTCCCATTGAAATAACGGGAATTAGGCAATTAATCGCTTCTATTATAGCTGTCGGTCCCGCTCTCGTTATCAATATATCGTTTTCTACAAATAACTTCGGCAATTCTTGAGTGTATCCGATTATTGTCGGAGCGTAGCTTTTTGAAGAAAAAAAGTTTGTGGTTTTATCGAAAGTTTTTTTATTTCTTCCGCAAACTATAGTAACTTCGCAATTAAATCTTTCATACAATTTTTTTATTATATAAATAAGCCTTTTATTTTTTTCGGAGTTATTAAGAATCAAAATTTTCAATTTTCCGTTTATATTAGTTTTCTCTCTTATTTTTTCTTTTGAATCCACAGCTGGTTTGAATCCTTCGCGCACGGGAAGTCCGAAAGTCATTATTTTTTCTTTGTCGATTCCATTTTTTATCATATATTCGGAAGCCTCTTTTGAAGGACTTATAATTTTATCAGCTCTATTGTCGAACCAAATTCTCGTGATAGTTATTAAATCGGTGATTATTATGAAAAATTTGATATTCAATTTTTTCTTTTCTATTATATTAAGCAAACTTCCGCTAAACAAAGGATGAACATTTATAATCAAATCAGGTTTATATTCTTTAATAATTTTCAAAAATCTTCTTTTTATGCTGAAAGAATTATTTTTATTTAGAAAATCTTTATTCTTAAAAGAAAATCTAAAAATCTTATTCCATAAATTAGGAAAATATTTTACGCAAGTGTTGTAAAGTCGCTCCGCCGCTATAAATTCCGCTCCGCCCAAAGTGAAACCGTTTATAACCTTGCATTCGATTTTTTCTTTATATAATTTTTCAAACGACTGCATCAAAGCCGTATGAACGCTTTTATGTCCATGTCCCGTATATTCGGAAGATATAATTAATATCTTTTTCATATAAAAACCTTTATCAAAATTTATTATTAAAAATTTTTTATATTATACTTAAACGAAAATCTTTTGTCAATTATGGAATATTTGAACCGCATATAAAACAAAAAATGTATGTCATTCGCCCTGCGTCTCTGTGGAAAGCCATTTGTTATAATAAAAGCGCAATTTCAAAAATAGATTGCCACGCCATCGCTCGCAATGACAACAACTATACGAATTTTAAAACTTGATTTTTTATCAAATGAAATTAAAATTATATTCATGCTCGATTTAAGTAACAATATTTTAAATATCGAAAGAGCCGAATACGAATTGAATAAGGCTTACAAATCTAACCCAACGGCTTGGGTGGAACATTCAAAATATGTAGCGAAAGCCTGCAAAATAATCGCCGAAAAATGCGAAGATTTGGACGAAGAAAAGGCATACATTTACGGACTTTTGCATGATATTGGCAGATATGCTGGAATAACATCCGAAAAACATTTAATAGACGGCTATAAATATTGCATAAATTACGGTTGGGAAAAATTGGCTCAAATTTGCATAAGTCATGCTTTTATGATACAAGATATTGAAACGGCGATTGGAGAATTCGATATGAGCGAAGAAGATTATAATTTCATGAAAGAATTTATAAAAAGCGCAAAATATGACGATTACGATTTGCTTGTTCAATTATGCGATTCGCTTGCCATGACAAACGGATTTTGTATTTTGGAAAAAAGATTTATCGATGTGGCGATAAGATACGGAACTTTTAAACATAGTTCTTTAAGATGGAAAAAGATATTCGATATAAAGAAATATTTTGAAAATAAAATAGGAATTTCGATTTATAAATTGCTTCCAAATATAACGGAAAGCATATTTTATTAAAATTAAATTTTTTCTAATTAATAAATATACAAATTTTCTAATTTATCAAAGAAACGGT
>NZ_SJDU01000880.1 GCF_005518285.1 Brachyspira catarrhinii
ATGAATTGTCAAAATATGAATAAAACTACTGTAATTTTGTTAAGCAAAGCAAAGCCATTATTATATCTTTATAAATAATTTTAAATTTTATATATCGCAATTTTTTAAAGCATTTGATTTTTTAAGTGTCTCAATTTCGCAGTATTTGGAAAGTCTGTCATTGCGAGGCTTTGCCGAAGCAATCTATTCAATAGTGGATTGCTTCATTACATTCGCAATGACGACAAAAAATAATTTTGTAATTCTAAATTTAGTTAAATCTTTTTTAACTTCAATCAATTTCGATAGCTTATCAAGGAA
>NZ_SJDU01000881.1 GCF_005518285.1 Brachyspira catarrhinii
GGTAATCCGTCTGGGCTTTATCCTAAAGGCGATAAAATGCATAATAATCATTGGAAGCGTGAAGGCAAGCTATATTTGTTTAGAAACAGTGAGGCACTTAAAAAAGGGCTTATAAAAAAAACAAAAGATGTTCAGTATGCTGATGAGATTGAAGACGGACTCCCGGGTATACCTATAAACTGCAGGTGTACTATGCGTTTAATCTACAGGCTTTATGAAATACCTTCTGAATACAAAAATATAATCACTCAAAAAGGCAAGGAGCTTTCTTAAATGGCTGGAGAAAAAACCAAACTTTTA
>NZ_SJDU01000882.1 GCF_005518285.1 Brachyspira catarrhinii
TAAATGCAATATGTTTGGCACCAGTGCAGTTTTATAGATGTTTTTATTATTTATATGTGTAATTTTGATGTGTTATTATTAATAATATAGATGTATTAAATTTGGATATAATTATTTATTTTTATATTATTATTTTCTTAATAATGTAACTGGTAACAATTTTATTTTGTTGTTTTTTGTTGTTTAATATATATGTTATATTGATTGATTATCTATTTTTTAATATGTTATTATATTAAATCAACTATATATAGTAATATTTGCGGATAATATACTACAGTTAGGTATAATAAAAATTT
>NZ_SJDU01000883.1 GCF_005518285.1 Brachyspira catarrhinii
GATGAAAAAAGGAGATTTAACGATAGTTCCTATAGCCGTTCCAGAAGCCTATAGAAAAAATGTTCGCGCAATCGGAGGACTCGATATTAATAATAGATTCTTCGATAGAAAAATAAATAGAAATATTACCGACAAACTTGCAAAAAAGTATATGGATATGCTTGACGAATATAAAATAGATGTAGTTCTCACTTTGCATGAAGGAAACGGATTTAAAGAATTTTTCGGAGATTCTATTATATACGACACAAGAAAGTTGGACGATATTTCTATTTATTTTTCTATCGAAGAATCTATT
>NZ_SJDU01000884.1 GCF_005518285.1 Brachyspira catarrhinii
TTTATTGTAAGCAGTAATATTTTTGTATTATATGTATAATATATAAGAACTATCCAGTTAAAAAATTTATTTGTAAAATTATACAGGTTATTTTATATATTAATCTGTATAGTGATATGATTTTCACAACTATATTTATGAGAAATATAAAAAAGTAATACTTTAATTATAAACAAATAGAGCTGTTTAAAACTTTATATATTTATTTTTAAACAGCTCTATAATTTTATTATTAAAATATTATTTCATATTTTCAAGCATTTCCACTACTATTTTCATAGAGTTCTGAGC
>NZ_SJDU01000885.1 GCF_005518285.1 Brachyspira catarrhinii
CAGTTTGAAAAAATGGAAGCAGAGCTAATGAAAGCAGAGCTTAGTGCTTTAGTAGTAGAGCTTGGAAATAGTTTACTTCCTGCCCTTAATGAAGATTTACTTCCTGTTATGCAAGATAAAATAGTACCTATAGCTGAAAAAATGATTCTTACTATTATAGCTTTAATAAAAACATTCAGCGACTTGCCAGCACCTTTGCAGGCTGTAAGTGTAGGATTTGTTTCTTTAGCAGCGGGCTTCGGTCCAGCTTTAAAAGGTATAGTAGGACTTTCAAAAGGAATAACAGAAGCTAAGA
>NZ_SJDU01000886.1 GCF_005518285.1 Brachyspira catarrhinii
AAAAGAGAGGGTTTAAATGATTAGAAACGGTGCAGTTACGTTACGTTACGTTACGCCAATCATTTAAACTTTTCTCGCTTTTCTATTGCAAAAATCTTTTCACTAAATCAATTTATATCTTGTCCGTTCTTTGCGGATATTTCAAACTTGATAACTTATTGGGAAAGAAGAAACCCAATTTTGTTATAAATAAAAAAAATTTTTTTCAAGGAGATACACAATGAAAAACATTAAAAAATTTCTTCTAACAATGGCAATGACGATGGCGCTCGGAACATCGGCATTTGCGGCAAG
>NZ_SJDU01000887.1 GCF_005518285.1 Brachyspira catarrhinii
TAAAAATGAAAAAACAAAAAATTAATAAGATATTTAAAAATGAAAAAACAAAAAATTAATAAGATATTCGATACAAGCAAGTATAAAAAAGAATATATAAGCAAACTCGAGATTATTTTTGATAATGAAAAAGGAAAGTTGAAAATAAATAATAATATTCCGCTTTCTTATTTTAAAAAATTGGTAGACGATTTTGCAAATTATTTTGAAGTAGATTATATAAAAATCGGTAATAAAAAATACGGGGCTATAATATGAGTATTAAAAAAGTGAAATGTAACGGCTGCGCAAGG
>NZ_SJDU01000888.1 GCF_005518285.1 Brachyspira catarrhinii
ACAGTATTTTATTTATATACAAACCTAGTAAATCTTATATTTACTAGGTTATTTTTTGCATAATTTCATATAGACGCAAAGAACATGTATTTTTAATTAAGCACACATAAAGTCAGTCTGTTTGCTTTGAGTAAAGCAATACTGCAAAATTACAAATATTATTTAAAATTATTATATAATATCTTGCATATTGTAATTTTTAAATTAAATAATTTTAATAGATAATCCCGTAAAGTGATTTTTTAATAAGTATATTGAAAATAAATTTGTTTTAGGTTATTATAGGTAGCAAT
>NZ_SJDU01000889.1 GCF_005518285.1 Brachyspira catarrhinii
CAAAATTGCAAAAAATTCTGTCATCGCCATGTGGCGCACAGCGTGTGCAATTTTGTTTTTTATATCTGTCATTGCGAACGGCGCTAAAGCGGGCATTGTTGCCAGTGAAGCAATCCACATAAAATAGATTACTTCGGTTTTTACAAAACCTCGTAATGACAATATTTTTCCCGTCATTGCGAGCCGAACAGGCGTCTGCCCACCTTTGGTGAAGTGAGGCATGGCAATCCAAATAGCAAGCAAGGAAGCCTGCAAAATATTTATAAATAATTTTGTGAAGTGAAAAAGTTT
>NZ_SJDU01000009.1 GCF_005518285.1 Brachyspira catarrhinii
TTCTAACTGGCGAAAATATGCCTACTCTAACTGGCGAAAATATGCCTACCGTAGTAATAAACTCTAAAAAATAAGAGGCGGGGTCGACTAAATTGACTTCAAAAGTATAGTCATCCAACGCTTTAACCGCAAAATCGTTATAATTTATTTTACCTTCGTTTATTTCTTTACCGTTTTTTATCATTTCCATCATAGAAGAATATTTAGCCGCCACTTCTGGATTAACGACTCTTTTCCATGAATATTCAAAATCATGAGCGGTCAATGGTTTTCCATCGCTCCATTTAGCGTTTGTTCTTAAATGAAATGTATAAAGTCTTCCGTCTTCGGATATATCCCAGCTTTCCGCTATCCCCGCTACCACATTGCCGTTTGAATCTATTTTGGTCAAACTTTCAAAAGCATGAAAGAGCATTGCGGAAACTACATTCAAAGTATTTAAATTAGGGTCTATAGTAAGCGGTTCGGCTCCCATATTTATAACTATAGTATCGCCCGACAATTTTGAATTATTTTTACAAGAAGTTATAAAAATAAAAGAAATAAATAATATAACAACGATTACCTTTTTCATTTTAAATCTCCGTAAATAAAATATTATCTATATTGTATTAAATTATAATATTAAAGTCAATATAAAAATTAAATATCTTTTGAATATTCGTTTTTAAAATAATCGCAATATTTTGAGACGCTACATTTATCGCATAAAGGATTTATAGGTTTGCACAAGTTTTGCCCGTATATAACCAAAGTGTCGTTGTAAACTCTCCAATATTCTTTTGGAAGTTTTTTTCTTAAAGCGAATTCGGTTTGTTCGGGCTTTTTTGTGGAAACATATCCGAATCTGTTCGATATTCGATGCACATGAGTGTCCACGCATATTCCGTCTTTATCAAAAGCTTCGGTAACCACTAAATTTGCGACTTTTCTTCCAACGCCTTTAAGTTTCAAAAGTTCGTCTATTTCATCGGGAACTTTTCCGTCATAATCTTCTATAATAATTTTAGAAACTTCCAAAATATTTTTAGCCTTCACTCTATAAAAACCTACGGGATAAATCAATTTCGCTATCTCGTCTTCGCTCAATTTAAGCATTTCTTTAGGATTTCCCGCTTTTTCAAATAATCTCATAGAAGCGTCTCTTGTGGCGGCGTCTTTTGTCCTTAAAGAAAGCATAGTCGATATTAAAATTTTGTAAGCGTCTTTATTTGTCGTTAGCTTAATTTCGGTTACTACTGGCATTGGCATACTTTTAGTAACTCTCAAAAGCTCTTTCATTATTTTATGTATATCTTTATCGTTCATAAAATCATTAAACCTAAAAACTATTCGAATAAATAAAAAAACGGAGAATTATTATTTACGAAAGGTTTTAATTCTAAAAATGTGAATTCTATTTCTATTATGCCTTTTGAATAATCCGCTATTTTATAAACGGGATAAATAAATTTTATCCCCGTTGGAGTTATATCGAAAGTGTCGCTCAATTCTATATTATTAAAATCAAAAAAATCTCTTTCCGCGTAATTCATTAATAATTTATTTTTCATTAAATTAATCAAATCCATATCTTTCGGGTTTGATATTAAATCGGATAATTTCGTTCCGATTCTGTTTCCGTTTTCTATCGAATAAATATAAGCGACAGATGTGTCAATTCCATGAACTCCGCCAGCGTAAGAATAATTATCTATAGAAAAAGATATTATTTTATTATCCAAATAAGATACTTTTATCTCTCGCTTTACCGTCATGTCCGTTTCTTCCGATAAATTATTTTTCCAATTATTGTAATCGGCTATTATTTCGTTATTAAGTATCGAGGCTATTCCGTCTTCGTCCAAAGACTTTACTCCGTCCACATCTATTGAAATTTTATCCAAAACTTTAGATTTTCTTTGATTTTCTATGACTATCGCGTCTCTGCTCGATTCGAACTTTCCGCTTTCTTCCAAATCTATATTTAACGAAGAATTGATAATAGTCGCTTTGCTTATGGAAGAAGAATCGTAGATTGAAAAGTTGAAATTGAATCTATTATTTTTATCTGACGACACCCAATTACCCGAAAAAAACATATTCTCCGAGACATTTCCGTTTAGAGACGCTATTTTATTATTATTTACGAATTCGTTAATATAAAAAGTGTCTCCGTTTATATTTCCGTTAATATCTATGAATTGCTTAATGCTGTCGTAATAATATTTGCCCGTTATTCTATTTCCTCTGATATAAAGATACATAGTTATAGCCGAACCGCCTATACTTCCTTTCATAAAATAAAATTCTTTTTTGGAAATATTCGGCGTTTGGCTAAAAGCTAAGTTATAACAAAATAAAAAAGCGAACGGGATTAAATATATAATCTTATAAATTATTCTATTTATTCGTTTCATAATCTTATATTATATAATCTTAAATTATAAATACAATATCCGATTTACTTATTTTGCGATATAATTAACTATTCTTGAAAATTTATCGGCAACTAAAGAAGCCCCGCCGACTAACGCTCCGTCTATATTCGGCATATTGAGTAAATCGTCCGCATTCTTTTCGTTTACGCTTCCGCCGTATAGGATTATTACATTATCGGCAATCTTATCGTTATAAATAGATTTCAAAGTTTCTCTTATCGTTTTATGAACATCGTCCGCATCTTGAGGAGTAGCCGTTTTTCCCGTTCCAATCGCCCATACAGGCTCGTAAGCTATTATAACTTTAGCGGCTTCGCTTTCGCTCAAACCTTGAAAATCTTTTTTTACCTGTCCGCTTACAATATCTGAAGTTATTCCTTTTTCTCTCTCTTCCAAATGTTCGCCAACGCATAAAACGGGAATAAGATTTTTATCCAAAGCTCTTTTAACTTTTTTATTTATAAGTTCGTCTTTTTCTCCGAATATGTCTCTGCACTCGGAATGCCCAATAATAACATATTCGCAGCCTACCGAAAGAAGCATATCCGCCGAGATTTGCCCCGTGAAAGCGCCTTTTTCTTCAAAATATAGATTCTGCGCTCCCAATTTGATATTAGTTCCTTTAATAGCGTTATGAACATCGCTTAAACAAGTGAAAGTCGGAGCTATCATAATATCTCTGTCTTTTGCGTCTTTAACCATATCTTTTAATTGAGAGACTAATTCCAAAGCTTCTTTATTGGTATTATTCATTTTCCAATTACCAGCTATAAATTTTTTTCTTGCCATTTTGTAATCCTTTTTTAATATTTTTTATTTTTGTTATTTAATTTTTTTATTTTTATTATTTTACTAAATTGCTTAAATCCTTAAAATTAGGAACTCTCGAATTTTCTATATGCGAGAATAAAGCCATTTCCGTAGTTATTATATTGACTCCCAATTTTCGCATTTGCTTCAATGCGATTTTTTTACTTTCGTTAGTTCTCGATGCGCAAGCGTCCGCAACGACATATACGGAATAACCGTTTTGAATCAAATGAAAAACCGTATAATAAACGCAAACATGAGTTTCGAGTCCGAATATTATAATATTCTTTTTATTAAGAGAATTAAATTCGTTTACAAAATCCTCAACTCCGAAAGCGCTAAAATAATCTTTGGAAAATATTTTATGGTTTTTAGGCAATTCTATTTTTGAATCCGTGCTTCCAAGTCCTTTAGGATACTGTTCGGTTACCAATACGGGAATATTGTATATTTCGGCGGTTTTTAGTAAAATATTCGAATTCTTTACCAAAGTTTCTTTATCATGCATAGCGGGTATCAATCTTTCTTGCAAATCTATGCATATAAATAAAGACTCTTCTTTGTTTAATATGGGTTTATTTTCTACTTTCATCGTTTACCTCGTTTATATGATTTATAATTTTATTATAATTATTATATCATAAAAAATAAAAAAGGGAAAACAATAAATTTTGCTTTCCCTTAACTTCTAATACAACAATAATCAATTATTGAGCTTGTTCTTGATTACCTTCTTCGGTATTTTGTTGATTATCCGCTCCCATTCTTCTTTGTTCCAAATCTCTCAATTCGGATATTTCGCGCATTTTTGCGGCTTCTATGGCTTGTCTTCTTTCGTTTTCGGTCCTTATTAATTGCCATGTGCCTTCATCGTCTATATCTTCTTCAAAATCTACTACGGCTAAATCATGTTCTACCGTAATATCTTTAACATAAACGATAAAATCTCCGCCTCTGGTATCTTTAGTTCTGTAGAAACATAAAGAGTCTATTTTTACGGAAGGCATCATTTTAGGGTAAAGAGGTTCTCTAACCAATATTCTATCGCGAACATTTGGAAGATACTCGCTATTTTCCCATCTCAATTGTCTCCAACCGCTGAAATAAACATTACCCATAGGATAAGACTTCAATACGCCAAGTTCATTTTGCAAATTGACGAAATAACTAATTAAATAATTTCGTCCATATACCCATGAACTTATCGACCTGATTTCGCCCACATTATGTATAACGCCTTTGCCTTCGGTATATTTAGTTCCTTCGGCTCCGCCATACATTTCAAGCTCATAACCAGGCTTAACCAACGCATAGCTGTTCCATGAGGCTACGGGAAAATGAACTCTAATTCCGAGAACATTTCCAGCTTCCCAAGTTCCGCCATTACCCTGACTTTCCGCATTTGTAACATACGAATTTCTGCGATTCTCCGTAAGTCTTGCGGACTCATTCAACCATACAACCCAATTATCGTTAAATATACTTTGTTGGGCTGTAATTAATTCATTCGTATCGCCATCTTCGCTTTGTAAGTTATCGGCATTACCAGTTATAACAAAATCAATCAAAGTTGAATTTGTCAATCCGTAAGCTGATGCGGCGATAAAAATTGAAATTAATACTGTGAATAACTTCTTCATTTACTGCACTCCTTATTCTAATTAATAGCATAATATAATTTAATTTTATACACTAATTTAATAAATTTGTCAAGTAAATTCTATAAAAAAAATAAGCCTATTATTCAAAATTTAAGAGAAAATTGAATAATTATGTAAACTATATTAAAAAATATGCTTAAAATTTAAAAATAAATTTATTATTTTTAATTCAATTATTATAAAATATTAAAAAAATTTTATTTAAAAAATTCGCTAAACGGATTTTTATTAAAAGGATTTTTGAATTTAAATTTTTTATCCGAACTTTTTTTACCGCTTTGAATATTCATTGGAGTGGCTTCGTCCAAACTCATCATCAATATTCCTACAACCGCGGAGTAAGCGGGATTATTCGCTATATCTCTTATTCCCAAAATTTTGTCTGGAACTCCTATTCTTGCAGATATTGGAATAGCTCCTTTTACCGCCGTTTGATAAGCCTTCGCAAGGTCAACTAATCCAGGAATTAACGCGCCTCCTCCCGTGAATACCATTCCAGCCGATAAAGAATCTATATATTTCATTTTTGCAAGTTCCTGTCCGCATAAACTAAATATTTCTTCGACTCTCGGCTGTATTATTTCCGTTAATGCTCTTTTTGGAATAGTTCTTAATTTACCGCTCGCTGTCGGAACTTCTATGATTTCTCTCTCTCCTATCATATCTATAAAAGCGTATCCATGGTCGCATTTTAATTTTTCGGCGGCTGGAATAGTAATTCTTAATCCTTTAGAAATATCGTTTGTTATATGATGACTTCCAATCGGAATAACCGCCGTATGCCAAACCGCTCCTTCCAAAAATACCATTAAAGAAGTTGTGGAATGTCCTATATCGAAAACGACAACCCCCAATTCTTTTTCGTCTCTCGTGAGAACGGCTTCGGCGCTTCCTCTAACATTTACTATAAAATCCCTTCCAGTGAATTTCATTTTATTCAAAGTTCTTCTTAAATTATCGCTCACATATTTGAGTCCCGTTATTATATGAACTCTCGTTTCAAGCCTTGTGCCTGACATTCCGATTGGATTTTTTATTTCGTCTTGTTCGTCTAAAGAATATTCCTGTTCTATGGTTTCTATTATTTCTCTATCTTGAGGTATCAATATATTTTTTGCGCTTTCCAAAACTCTTTCTATTTCTACATGTGTGACTTCTTTATTTTTATTATTGACTCCTATTACGCCTTTGCTATTTTTCCCTTGTATATGTTCTCCGCCTATTGTAGCTATTGGGTCTGGAGATTGAATGCCCGCCATTTGTTCCGCCTGATTAACGGATTTTTCTATAGCGTCCGCGGCGGCTTCTATATTTACAACGATGCCTTTCATTATTCCTTCGCTTTCGCTTTCGCCTATTCCTATGACTTCGATTTTATCGTCATTTACTCGAGCAATGACGGTTTTTATAGACGAGCTTCCCGCATCGATTCCCGCTATTATTGGTTCTTTCAAGTTTATACTCCTACAAATAGCAATAATAATATTATGTTAATATTGTCGGATAAATAAAAATTTTATTAATATTATTTTTAAATTTTTTAATATTATTAAATTAAATATTGCGCTTTGATTTTAATAATTGTTTTCTGAATTTATAAAAATATAAAAAAATTAACGACTTATAACCCATTTATCGTCTTCGTATTCCATAACGAAAGTTTGCCTCGCTTTGGAACTTGAATTTTCTACTCTATCGTAAACGGAAGAATCGACTTCTATATAAGCCTTTTTTCCTTCCAATTCCACAGAATAAACTTTATCTATCGTGGTTTCAAATTCAAAATCTAAAGAAGGCTCGGATAAAACATAATCGTCCGCGTCTTTTATATTTCTCGATTTATTAAGAATTTCTTTATATGCGGAAGAATAAAATTTTTCATAAGCCGTCCATACTCCGCTCGCATCGTAAGGCAGAGATAAAAATTCTTTTAAAGATTCCAACGCCAATTCTTTTAATTCGCTTTCGTTATATTTTTTTATTTCTATATTATTATCTTCTCCGCTTAAAATTATTTCGACTTTATTGTTGGAATTATTTTCATTTTTGGAATTAGAACAAGATAATATAAAAATCAAAAATATTATTAATAAATATTTAAACATTATAAGCCTTCCAATATTTCGTTTCTTTCGTTTTGAGACGGAGTTTCTTCTTTTTCTCTTATTCTCGTTTCGGAAGTTGTCGTTATATTATTCATGTTGATATATTTAATTATACTAGGTCTTTCAAGTATTATTCTCATATTTCCGTTTTGCCAAGCCACAGTATTCGCGTCCAAAAAAGCTCCTTTGCTATATTTAGAATTTAACGCCGATAAAAGTTCCAAAAAATCGACTTGATTCGGCTGAAAATATATCGTTATAGAGTAGAGAGAATCGTCTTTGAAAATAAAATATCCGCTTCTATAAAATCTATTTTCTTCCAAAGCCAAAAAGGTTGCGCTTTCTTCGGCGGTTATATCGACAGAACCAGTCATATATTTTCTTGGAAGTATCATTGTTCTATCGCTTAATATCGCGTTTATAGCGTCTTCTCTTGTCGCTCCCAAATTAATGTCTTTGAAGCCCGTAATCGGAGTTTGCGTTATCGCGGGCTTTCTTCCCATAACGGCATCGTTTGTAATTGAAGAATTTTCCCCCGTTGTCGTATTAGTATTTGCCGTAGTTTGATTAGGATTATATGCATCGTTGGTTGCATAATTTTGAGGAAACAAAAATTGGCAAAATAAAAACATAAAAATAAATATATATTTTTTCATAATATTATATTCCTAAATAAAAATCTATAATATATAATATCGACTATATTTTTATTTTCAAGTATAAAATTATTTATATTTAATTTATATTTAAATGTTAAATAAAAAATTTGAAAATATTTAAAAATATATTATATTATAGATATATGAAAAACAAAAGAATTACTATAGTATGCGGACATTACGGCTCGGGGAAAACCACTTTTTCTATAAATTACGCTCTTTATTTAAGAAATCAAATGGATAGAGATATTTATATTGCCGATTTGGATGTTGTGAATCCTTATTTTCGCTCGAGAGAACATTTTGATTATTTGAAAGATAAAAATATAAAAGTAATAGGAAGTTATTTACCTCAATCGGGAGCGGATTTGCCAGCCGTTTCTGCGGAAGTATATACATTATTTGAAAATAAAGATATTATAGGAATAGTAGATATGGGCGGAAATTCTGCGGGAAGTTTGTCTTTTGCAACTTTCAGAGATAATGTGGATATTGAAGAAACGGATATTATATTTGTCTTAAATGCAAACAGAAAAGAAAATTCAACTTTAGATTATACTTTGGGACATTTTAATAATATAGAAGCGACATTAGGACTCAAAATAACAAGCATAGTAAACAATACTCATTTAATGAACGAAACTTCATTAGACGATATAATTAAAGGCGAATCGATGGCGAGCGAATTATCGAAAGAAAAAAATATTCCCGTAAAATTTACATGTTTAAATATGGATTTTTTCGATAATAATCCTAACATCAAAACTAAATACGATTTATTTATAATCGGTTACGATATAAAGAGAGCAATAAATATTATATAGAGACGGACTTAAATTATGGATTATAAAATAAAAAAGTTATACGAGATAGCGCCGATGCTTTCGCCGAGCATATACGAAACTATATTTTATAATCAATATCAAGGAAGAGCGGATAAAGAATCTCTTATATTGGATAACGAAGTTTTTGAAAAATATTATATTGACGAAAGTATTTATAGAAATTTTTTATTTGCAAATTCGACAAGATTGGGAAAAGCGCTTAATTATTTGGGATTAAATCAAATGCATAACGCTATAATAAAAAATATAGAATTAAAAGAAAATAAATTACAAATAAAATTATTCGATGTCGGAATAAACAGTTTGGCGAACGCTTTGATAGAATTGAAATCGCTTAAAGATATAAAAATCGAACCTTTTTACATTGATATATTATTTGACAATATCGATTACTGCTCGAATCATTATTTAGACAAAGACGAAATACTTGTTCCCACAAAAGAAGACATAAAAGAAAGCGTATATATTCAAGACCAAATAACTTATATCGGAAAAGACGAAATAGAAATAGTAATATCGTTGGAAAAAGAAAAATCCCAAAACGAAAACAATAAATTAAGATATTATATGCTGAAATGCAATTGCATAAATATAATTGACGAAGCGAAAGAAATTTGGACAAAAATATTCGGCGGAACTAATTTCAATATGCTATACGATTATTATATTAATCTTAGAAAATCGAGCAAAATAATACTTGAAAAAAATGTTTGCTTTGGAATAATACAAAAATACGAACAATTTATATTGGATTTGGACTTTTTATAAAACATAATGAACGAAATAAAAAATCTTCTTATACATTCTCCCACTTGGCTTGGCGATATTGTGATGTCGATGCCCGCTATTTACTTGATAAAAGAAAAATATAAAGATATTAAAATTACCGTTATGACAAAAAAATCAATGTTTGGGATATTTGAAGCAAGCGATTTAGTCGACAATATTATAGAATTAAAAAATTTTCCAAGTTTGAGAAAATATAAATTCGACACGGCGATTTTATTTCCAAATTCTTTTGAAAGCGCGTTTAGAATATTCGGACATGGAATAAAAAGAAGAATCGGATATAAAGCGGATTATAGAAAATTTTTACTCACAGATGCAATTGAAAGAGAAGAAGTGAGATGGATTCACACGGCGGATTATTATATTAATTTGCTTAAAGCGATTGACATAAGCGAAGAGCGTCCTAAAATTAAATTAAAAGTAAAAGAAGAAATTTTAATTAAAGCGAAAGAATATTTGAAAAAAGTAAATCCCAAAAATAAAAAAATATTCGCTTACGGAATCGGCGCTACAAACAGCTATGGCAAGATTTGGAGAGAAGAATATTTTGCCGAAACTTCAAATTATCTTTCAAAAAAATACGATGCGATAACTTTATTTATAACGACTCCCGCAGAAAAAAAAATACAAGAAAAAATTTCTTCTATGCTAAACGAAAAACCGATAATTCCTTATTTTGGACTCGATATGATAGCCGCAATTTTAAGTTTATGCTCGGGTTTTATCGGAAACGATTCTGGGGCGATGCATGTAGCTTCGATTGTAGGAATTCCTACGCTCGCTTTATATTTTGCCACTCCTTCCTATCAAAACTCTCCAATCGGAATAAACAGCCATTTAATAGAAAAAAAAATAGAATGCGCTTTTTGCGGCGGTAAAGAATGCAAAATCGGAATTTTTGAATGTAGAGAGGTTATAAAGCCAGAGGAAGTTATAAATAAATTTGAGAGTATAATTATTAATAATTAATAAAAAACAAAAATAGTTATGCATAATAAATATGCATAACTATTTTATATTATGAGAAAAGTATTTGATGGAATCTTATTGATTACTTGCGGTTTGCTGTTCCCTCATTAACTGCATAGCTTCGTCATAAGTTATATACTCGGATTGAGGGTCATACTGTCCGCTTCTTTGCTCTCCGTTCAAACTCGGTATAATCAATCTCTGTCCTGGCAATATCAAGTCTGGATTATTCGGGTCTCTCAATATATTTCTATTCGCTTCGTAAATTCTATACCATTGAATAGGATTATTATATATATAACTATATCCAGCTATTCTCCATAAAGCGTCCGTCAAAGGAACTCTTCTAACGACTATATAATATTGAGGAAGAACGGTTATTTTTCCTTCGGTATTAACGGGTTGGTTAGCGGTAGTTCCTCCATCTATTATTTGTCCCGTTTCGTTTCTTCCCGCTCCTCCTATAACCACATCGCCGTCTCCAGTCCTTCTAGGTCCTCTTTCTTGTATGGCGTTTAGAGATTGATTCGCTTGTTGCATCTTATCTCTTGCCAAAGCGCTGTTATTTTTATTTAAAGCGTCCTCGGCTTCGGCTATAAGTTGAGATAGATTTTTATCTTCATCGCTGTCTCTGGTTATATATCCTTCGTTAATTAATCTTTCCCGTCTCGTTTTCAATTCTTCTAAATTTCTTAAATCTTCTTCTCTTTCGATAGCGGAATTTCTATCGGCAACGATTTTATCCATATTGTTTGACGCCGCTATGGCTCTATCGCTTGCCGTTTTTGGGTCGTTTTGCAGAACTCTATTGGCTTCGTTCAATAATGCCGAAACGCTTTTATCGTTATTATCGCCTTTTACTATGGTATTATCGCCGATTAACGCATCATATTTCTTTTGAGCGTTCGCTATATCGTTTTTCGCTTTCGCTATGGCGTCCGACTTTGCTTTAGCCTCCGCTCTCGCTTTAGCCTCTGCGTCCGCTTTGGCTTTTGCCGCAGCAGCCGCCTTCGCTTTTGCTTCGGCTTCAGCTTTTGCCTTTGCAGCGGCTTCTGCTTTACTTAACGCGGCTAACGCGGCGGCTACATTTTGTTGCACGCTTGCAAAATTATCGTTTTTTAACGCTTCGTCCGCTTTATTTAAATAATCTGCTATAGCTTTACCGTTAGCGTCTCCCGCCGTCAATACTTTAGCGTTTAATGCGGCGTTATATTTCGCTTTCGCGTCCGCTACGGTTTTTGTGGCTGTCGTTCTCTCTCTCGTCAAATAACCTTCCTTTACCGTATTTGCAGAGGCGAGCGCATTGCTATAAGATAAATAAACGGTATTAAAATCGTTGGATGCGATTAAAAAATCTTCTTCGTTTTGAGCCATATTGTCCGAAGAAGGCAAAGAATCTATAGAATTATTGCCTTCATTGAAATATCTAACCGCTTCTTCGTATTTCGCTCTAAATTGATTATCGCCAGAAGCTCCCAATTGATTGATTTCGGTTATAGATTTATCGGCATCGTTTTTTGCCTTATTTATTCTTAAATTCATTAATCTATAAAACAACTCTATTGTCGTTTGGTCTATAGAATCGGAAGCCTCTTGAGATTTATCGTAAGATTTTTGATATTCTCCGTCATTTTGCAAAGTTTCCGCTTCTTCCGTTATTCTTGCCGAATCCTCGTAAGTTTGAGCGAATAAAACGGACCAACTGAAAGATATTAAAGCTATGAACGATATTATTTTTTTTATATTCATTTTAATTTCTCCTTAAATTAAATTTTTATAAACAATTTATTGTTGTTCTTTTTCCAATGTTTCTATTTCTTTAACCATACTTTCCAAATTGGCAAGTCTTTCTTTTACTTTAGTTAAAGCTTCATCGCTTTTATCAAAATCTTCTTTAACTTTATTATACAAAGTCAAATAAGCCTCTTTGGTATTATATAATTTTTCAACCAAGACTTTATAATCTTTATTTTCGTTTTCGGCATTATAAAGAGAATCGGCTTCCTGATACATAGTTTCGGCTTTATTGTATTCGTCCGCATACATAATATTTGCCTTTATATTTTGAGCGTTCGTAAAAGATTCGTCCATTTGCTTTTTTATAATCTCCGAATAAGGCTCGAGTCCTTTATCCATTACCAAATTATAATTGGTTTCGGCTTCCAATAATAATTGTTTAGCTTTTTTGGCTTCGTCTTTATTTTCCTCTTTCATTATAATGTCCGCTTCCGCATAACCTTGTTCGGCTATATCGTAGTCGCTTTGAGCGAAAGTTTTAATTTCGGTATATTTATTAACCGTGTCTCTTAAAGCCGTTACCCTTTGATATTCTTTTTTTGGAAGTCCGCAAGAGACAACCGACAAAACGAATATCGTAATAAAAATCTTTTTGAATTTAAAATTTTTGGAATTCATAATTAGATTAATCCTCCGTTTTTTTATATTTAGATTAAAACCATAA
Organism: Brachyspira catarrhinii; assembly: GCF_005518285.1. GTDB lineage: Bacteria > Spirochaetota > Brachyspiria > Brachyspirales > Brachyspiraceae > Brachyspira > Brachyspira catarrhinii. Next base: position 12,720 of record NZ_SJDU01000009.1, read on the forward strand.
ATTATATAATAAATAAAAAACTAAATTATTTTTTTTAATTATATTAAATATATACAATTTATAATATGTTAACAATATTATAATAATTAAATAAAGTCAAGTCGTTTTATTTATAAATTCCAAAAAAATTTAAAAAAATTAACATAACTACTTGACAATATCGTTATTTTTGACTATAATATATAAATAACATATAAACAACTTACAAAAAGGATGGGACTATGGTAAAGATAATTTCAAAACAAGAAGCCTGCGATTTGATTAAAGACGGCTCGGTAGTGATGTTTGGAGGGTTTTTAGCATGGGGTTCTGCATGGGAGATTACGGATTTGCTTGCAGACCAAAACAAAGTAAAAAACCTAACTCTCGTTGGAAACGACACAGCTTTTGCCGACAAATCTTACGGTAGGCTTATGACCAATCGTCAAGTTTCTAAAGTTATAGTTTCGCATATCGGAACTAACACCGAAACGCAAAAACAAAACAATAACAAAGAAATCGAAGTCGAATTGGTGCCACAAGGAACTTTAGCCGAAAGAATAAGAGCGGCTGGAGCTGGTTTGGGAGGCGTATTGACTCCTACGGGTATAGGAACTCTTGTAGAAGAGGGCAAGCAAATAATCGAAGTTAAAGGCAAGAAGTATATTCTTGAAGAACCTTTATACGGAGATATAGCGCTTGTTTATGCGGATAAGGCGGATAAATACGGAAATTTATTCCACCATGGCGTTACGAGAAACTGGAATATGATAATGCCTATGGCTTGTAAAACCGTTATAGCCGAAGTAAAAGAAATAGTGGACGAGTTGGACCCCGACAATATAACCGTTCCTTGCGTATTCGTGGACTATGTGGTTAAAAGCGATTACGACTATTTGGCTAAAGGACTTAAAAAGGCTTAAAAGGAGAGAAAATCATGGCAGAATTATCAAAAGAAAAAACAAGAGAAATTATAGCCAAAAGAGTGGCTAAAGAACTTAAAGACGGAGACTTGGTTAATTTGGGAATAGGATTGCCTACGGAAGTAGCAAACTATATTCCCGATGGAGTCGAAGTTTTACTACAATCGGAAAACGGTATGGTAGGAATGGGACCTACGCCCGAAAAAGGAAAAGAAGACCCTAATGTTACTAACGCTGGCGGCGGATTGGTGACTTTGCTTCCAGGCGGAGTTTATTTCGACAGCTTTACTTCTTTTACGATAATAAGAGGAGGACATGTTGACGCTACGGTTTTGGGAGCTTTGGAAGTGGACCAAGAAGGCAATTTGGCAAACTGGATGGTTCCTGGTAAATTGGTTCCTGGTATGGGCGGCGCTATGGATTTGGTAGTCGGAGCTAAATTGGTTATAGTCGCTATGGAACATACGGTTAAAGGAGCTAAAAAAATACTTAAAAAATGCACGCTTCCTCTTACCGCTAAAAATCAAGTCAATATGATAGTAACGGAAAAGGGAGTTATGAAAGTAACCGATAAGGGATTGGAACTTACGGAAATATTTTCAACTTCGAGCATAGAGGATATAAAGGCAAATACCGATGCGGATTTGATAATAAATAATCCTAAACAGGTGGATGTCGATACTTTATAAATCAAAAAATAAAATCGTCATTACGAGGCGCAGCCGAAGTAATCCAAAATAATAGATTGCTTCGGGTTTCACCCTCGCAATGACAAATAATAATAAAATAACAAAAAAATACAAATAACGGAGAGAAAAATGAGTAACACTAAAAAGAAAAGAGGTATAATCGAAGGGCTGGCGCATGCATCGACAATGGTGATGCAAAAATTTCTGCCCGATGCTTATATTTTTGCCGTAATACTGACAATTATAGTATTCGTAGCCTCAATGATATTTACTAAACAAGGTTTTATTGGATTAGTAGGACATTGGGGTAAAGGCGTATGGAGTTTGCTGGCATTCAGTATGCAAATGGTTTTGGTATTGGTAACAGGGCATGTTTTAGCTTTGTCGCCTCCATTCAAAAAACTTTTAGACCATCTGTCAAATATTCCTAAAACTCCAGCTCAAGGAATAGCTTTGGTAAGTATAATTTCATATACGGCTTGTATATTGAATTGGGGATTCGGTTTGATTATTGGAGCGATATACGCGAAAGAAATTGCAAGAAAAGTGAAAGGTATAGACTATAGACTTTTAATAGCTTCCGCATATTCTGGATTCGTTTTGTGGCATGCGGGTTTTTCGGGTTCTGTTCCTTTGGTAATAGCTGGCGGAGATTTATCGGCAACGGGAGGTTCTTTGACTCAAGCCGTTCCCGTAAGTCAAACTTTATTCTCTCCTTACAATATATTTATTGTAGTGGGAATGTGGATTTTGCTTCCGATTATAAATGTTTTGATGCATCCTAAAAACGAAGAGGATGTATTCGTTATTGACCCTGCATTGATAGGAGAGTTAAAAGTTGATGATGTAGCTAAAGACGACCCTTATAAATTAAAGCCTAAAAGCGGACTTTATTTTTCAGCCGTTTCAAAAGAAGAGTTTGCAAAAATGACTCCAGCGGAAAAATTGGAAAATAGTTGTTTTGTAAACTATATTCTTGCAATATTAGGATTTGCTTATATAGTTTATTATTTTGCCTCTTCTGGAAAATTCGATTTAAATTTGAATATTGTAAACCTTATATTCTTAATGCTCGGAGTTCTTCTTCATAGAACGCCAAGAAGTCTAATAGACGCTTTCGGCGAAGCAAGTAAAGGAGCATCTGGAATAATATTGCAATTCCCTTTATATGCTGGTATTATGGGCATGATGACGGGAGTTAATGCGGACGGATTATCGCTCGCTCATGTAATAAGTAATTTCTTCGTTCATGTATCTACGGTAAAAACTTTCCCGTTATTCACATTCTTAAGCGCGGGAATAGTAAATTTATTCGTTCCATCTGGCGGCGGACAATGGGTTGTTCAAGGACCGATTATGATGCCCGCGGGATTGGAAATCGGAGTTGACCCTGCAAAAACGGCGATGTGTATAGCTTACGGAGACAGTTGGACAAATATGATTCAACCGTTCTGGGCTTTGCCTGCGCTCGGTTTGGCTAAACTTGGAGCGAGAGATATTATGGGTTATACTTTAATAGTTCTCATTGTGAGCGGATTAGTCATAGGAGCTGGGGTATTCTTCTTATAAATTGAGCATATCCTTTAAAATTAATTTTACAAATGCGGGTTGTCGTTAATTCGGCATCCCGTATTTTTTATTAAAAGTTAATAAATTTAATATTGACTTATTAATCTAAAAATATATACTAACTAATATATATTTAATTTAGGAATTAATATGTTTCAAAAGGCTAAAATTTTTAATAACGGAAATTCTCAAGCCGTTCGTTTGCCGAAAGAATTTCGTTTTGAAGGCAAAGAGGTTATTATTCGTAAAGTTGAAAACGGAGTTTTGATTATGCCAGAAGATAAAAATATATGGGAAAGTTGGTTCGATAATTTGGACGAATTCTCCGAAGATTTTACAAAAGTTTTAAATAGCAGAGATTTCAATCAAAATACTCAAAAACGAGAGGATTTATTTTGAAAAAGTTAATGCTTGACACTAATATTTGCATTTATATTATCAAAAATAAACCTTTAAATGTTAGGAAAAAATTTGAAAGTTATAATTTTGGCGAAATTGCAATATCGAGTATTACGGTGGCAGAACTTTATTACGGAGTTTATAAAAGCGTTAAACGAGAACAAAATTTATTGAGTTTGAATAATTTTTTATCTCCGTTTAATATTGTGGAATTTGATATTGAATGCGCTTTGGTTTACGGAAAAATAAGAACGGAACTTGAAAGTAAAGGACAAATTATAGGTTCTATGGATATGCTTATTGCCTCCTGCTCGCTTGCAAAAGATTTTACTCTTATCACAAATAATTTGAAAGAATTTAAACGCATAAAAGGTTTGAAAATTGAAAATTGGATTTAATTATAATTTATATCGGCTTATAATTATTTTAAAATTTTATTTATGCGGGTTGTCGTTAATTCGGCATCCCGTATTTTTATGAGTTTTAATAATATATTTTTCTAATCTAAACTATTTTAATATTTTTTAATTTTAGTCTTAATTTACTAATATAGTATTTTGACAAAGGAATAATTTTTTGGTATAATGTTATTATGAAAGATAATATTGAAGTAAAGAAATTAAGCGATTTATTTGCTCGATACTTACTCGGAAAAAATGGAAACGAAGATTTGCTCGAGAATTTAGTCAACGCAACTTTAAGCGATTTCAATTTTGAGGAAGTTAAAGAT
>NZ_SJDU01000090.1 GCF_005518285.1 Brachyspira catarrhinii
GCCATGCTTTGAAGCAATTTTTTCTTTTTCTGTTTTTGGGGTTTGCTGTTTTTCTAAAAGGTGCAATTTGTCGCTTAAAGCGTAAACTCCAAGTCCAACCCTTGTAAATTTTTTATCTCTTTGAACTCTTTCTCTTATTGTATCAATAGGCGTTTTTCCAGTAACTTTACTTTTATCTTTGTAATTCCAAATTTCTTTGTATATTAATTTTAACGGCGCAACATATCCGTTATCAAGCATAACTTTTTCTATCGCTTCCGTATATGATAAATCTTTTTGCATAAAATTTTCTCCTTTACTTTTTTATTTATTAGATTATAAATTATTTTTACGAGAAATACAGTAAGGCGGGTCAGTTAGGATGCAATCGACTTTTATTTTTTCTTCTTTCATTTCTTTAAGTAGCTCTTTATAATCGCAACATTTTAATTTAATATTTTCAAATTCTATAAAATCTTTTGTTTCTGATTTTATAGTTTCTTCTTTTTCTTGTATTTCAATAAAATTAGGAAAGTATATTTTTTGAGTTATCATTCTATTATCCGTTAATATTTTTATTTGATTTCTGTAAAATTATATAGTAGTATTTTTATTTTTCAAGTTAGTATGTTTATAAGAGTATAAATTTAATTGTTTTTACGCTAAAACTTATTTAAAAAAATTGTTAATAGACAGAAATTATCTATTAACAATTTTTCTATAAAATATAAATAAATATTATAAATTTATTTAATTCCTTCTCTGTAATTAGTTAATTCTTCAGGACTTCTTATTATAATAAATTCCACTCTTCTGTTTAATCTATTGAAATTATATTCGCTGAATCTATAACTAACTCCGCTTTCTATTAATCTACCTTTGTCAATTCCAGCTCGGACAAGTTTTGAAATAGCGCTTCTTGACCTTCTTAAAGAAAGATTTTTATTGAATGTATATTGTCCAACTCTATCCGTATGTCCTTCCACAACCAATTGAAAATTAGTGTTTTGTTTCATAAAATCAGCCACATATTGAACGGTGTCGTCATAATAAGAACCTATGCCATATTTTTCAAAAGCGAATCTTATAGGTTTATCCAAAATTAAAGACTCTCCTCTCAGAAGCGTTCTCGTTTGATAATCGTTATAAGTATTTGTTATAACTTGATTTGTTTGTTTTCCTTGGGTAGTTTTACTTCCACGAGAAGGTTTACTCCTTTTAGTTTCTTTTGTGAGCTTTTTCCTCTGATTCTCTATATTTGTTTGAGGGCTTTGAGCTGAAACGGGAGATTCGGGTTTTGGTATATATAACGGACCTTCAACCTTATGAGAAACATAAAGCACTACAGTGGAATGTTTCATAGAAGAACATCCGTAAAATACGAAAAATGCAATCGACAATACTATAATAAAAACTTTTTTTTGCATAAATTAAACTCCAAAAATTAACTATTTAGGATAATAAATCAAGGTTTGGTAAATCTAAACGATAAAAGCACATCGTTTCCCATTTTAAATCCCATCGTCCTTTGTTGTCCCACTACGGCTCTCCATCCCAAATCTAAAGTAAACCAACTTGTAACATGCCAAGCAAATCCGATTCCAACTCCAAAATAAAGCGTGGTCGCTGAAGTTCCAGTTCTGATTTGCATAAGTCCCGTATTACTCGTAGATGCAGGTTCATCGGTTATATATCCAATTTTTGCTCCTATATTCAATCCTACATATATAGCCATAAAAGGTCTTTTTGTCGTATAAACGCTTTTTGTAGTTAAAGTGTCTAATTCGCTTGCTCGAACATGAAATAAATTCAAGTCATAGTAAATTCCAGCGCTTACAGAATGAATGGCAACTCTCGTATTTGTTGCGAGTAGTCTTCCAATATATTCCAATTCGACTCTAACAGGTATAGGATAAGGGTCTTTTAATCTAAAAAGGTCGTATCCTACTGACACTCCAGCTCCCGCATAGTGATTCCATATCCTTCCGCTTGGGTTTTCAGGATAGTAATCTATTTTCGGAGCTATATACAGTCCTTCAAAAGCGTATCCATATACTTTTGAACCCTGATAAAAAATAGAAGCCGTGATAAAAAGAATTGTTAAGATAGAACTTATTCGTTTCATAATCGGTATCCTCTCTGCTTGAATATTGTCTTTAAGAAATGCCATATTATTTAAGCGATTACTTTTACAATCTTAGTATAATACAAAATAGTATAATAATCAAGCGTTTCTTTAATTTTTTTTACAATCTTTATAACTTTTATCGGATTTTTTTAAAAATGTTAAACAATTTTTTTAGATTTTAAGAAAATTTTTTAAGAAAAAAGCAGATAAATATTTTCTGGATTATACATTTCTTTGTCCGTATGTATTTGCCAATATGTAAGATTTTCTATGCTATGCATTCCTCTGTCTCCCTCATGCATTCCCAAATCTTTATAAGGCTCGTTTAATAAAGTAGCGTCAAAATAACCTTCTTTAGTAAAATCATGAACTTCAAACCATAAATGCTCCAAATCTTTATTCGATTTATTATTGTTATATCCAAGTTTTACCAAAAAAGAAATTTTATCGTCTCCTTTATTTTTATTTAATAATTCCAAAAAATATTCAAATTTTTCAAAAGCAGCGTCTCTCATTATTTCAGTTTCAAAACCGCTTAAAAGAAATACTGGATTATCGGTAAGTTCTTTTTTATAATAATCGAGCGTGCGGTAATTTCCTTTTTTATCTACGGCAACTAAAGCGCCAGAAGGATTATCATGAACTCCGTCTTTTCTATCTTTAAAACCTCCCGAAAAATCTTTATCTATATTAAGCTCCTTCAAAGCCTCTTCCCAAGCAAGCCAGCAAACATTTACTTTATAAGAAGGCGAAAATACGAAGCCAGATTCTGGAACTCCGTTTTGTATAAAAAGTTTCGCGCAAGTGTTTAATAATTGTCCGTAAGCGGCGTTAGAATCTTCGACTCCTATTATTTCAAGCTCTATGCATCCCACTCTATAAAGTCCATGCGTGTGAAACCAATATTCTATTTTGTCTGGATTCTTATCGTCATCGTATATCGCATGAATCGTATAAAGATAATCCAAAGACGGAGGAAGCGAAAAAGTGGAAGTGTATTTTAGCCATTCTCCCGAGCGAGCGGTAAAGCAAGATATATCTAAAAAAATCGAAACATCGGAGGCAATGCTATTAAGCAATTTTAATTGTCTTTGATAATCGCTTAGAGGAAAATTATTGAATATTGTCGATATATGAATCGCGTATTTGCATTTTGTCGCTTCTATATAATCTTTTTCCTGCACCGTATTAACCGAAAAAACTTCTGGCAAATCTTCCGTAATACTCGAAGCTTCGATTAAAGCTATATAAAATATAAGCTCATCGTTATTTTTAGTTTCCTCGCTTTCGTTTCCCGTATCGCTTTCAATAACCATTGGCAAATATTGTAATTTCAAAGAAACTTCCCAAATTGATTTTTCTACTATATGTTTTTGACTTTCTTCAAATTCTATAATTATAAATTCGTCCGATTCGTTTAATGTTTCTTTCAATTCTTCTATAGTCATATTATGGTCGTATTCTTTTGAAAAAACCGCCGCCATAGAAGATTCTCTTTTTAGATTGTTGTTCATTATTTATCCATGCAATTTAATTTTAATAATTCATTTTAACATAATTAAAAATTAAAATAAATAATAAATTCTCGTTTGGAAGTAATTCAAAATAAATAAAATTTCATTTTAAGATTTGATTTTATTAATATCGGATTGCTTCGATTTATAAATAAATCTCGCAATGACGATACGAATTTGTCATTGCGAGGATATGCCGAAGCAATCAATTTTTAATTTTTTCTTTATAATCTATTTATAATCTATTGACAAATTTTTTAAATATTGTATAATTTAATCAATAAAAAATGAATTGCTGGGAGAAATCGGCATGAATTATGAAAACATGAGCAAAAATACTGTAATTATGTTAAGCAAAGCAAAGCAAAGCAAAGCAAAGCAAAGCAAAGCCATTATTATATCTTTCTAACTAATAATTTAAATTTTTATATATCGCAATTTTTTAGAGCGTTTAATTTTTTAAGCGTCTTTTTCGGTTTTGCAAAAAATCAATTTGAAATTCTGATAACAAGGGGTTTTAACCCCTTGCGTTCAAGTGCAATTGCACACAATGGGCTAAAGCCACATTGTTATAAGAAGTGGATTGCTTCGCTCGTTTCACTCGCTCGCAATGACATTGAAAATAATTTTGCAATTCTAAATTTAGTTAAAACCTTTTTAACTTCAATCACTTTCGATAGCTTATCAAGGAAAATTAAAATTCCTTGTTTAGTTATAAATAAAAAATTTTTCAAAAAGGGGGATACTCTTATGTATCAAAAAAGAATTTCACTTTTATTTATTTTAGCGTTTTCGCTATCAATTTTAATTTCTTGCGGCGGTGAACCAAGCACCAATATCAAGTCTAAAAAAGTATATTCAATATATTATACTGGCAATAATCGTTATGTAGAAAATATATACGACCGCGATGATGTAATAGCGACTAACGATTATTATTCTATATCTTTTAAATTGCCCGAAAATGAAGCTTTTAATTACATTTACGAATATGCAAATGAAGACGATAGATTATTTGCTTCTGACGATGGAACAGTTCAACCTAAAACAAACAATTTTTTAAAAACTATTAAAAGAGATTTTGATAGTTTTAGAATTGGCGTAACATCTTATGGAAGTCGTTTAAATGGTTATATAGATGAAGAGAATTCGCGGCTTGTTATTGAAAGAACGGATATTAAAACTGGAAAATTAAACAATGAGATAAAATATTTTTTAACAATTTCATTGCATGGCGTTTATCCTGAAAACGATTATATAACCGTGCCTGTTTATAAAAGAGAAAAATATGAAACTGATGCAGTTTATGGAGGTTATGATTACAAATGGGTTTCTAACGATGTTTATACGATAGAGAAAGAAACTCTTGAAGTAGCATTTACGGTTTTAATGAAAGATAAATCTGGAAAAATAAAACCTATTCATGTGGAAAATTATGCATTCTATGAGGATAGAGGAAAACCAATATACATATTTAGTTATGATGTATCGGATGCTATGCGTTTACAAGTTCGTAAATTTATAGACGAAATAGATTTAGGATATAGAGGCGAAGACCCTAAACAAACGAAAACAATAAAAGAATAATAAAATTTATATAAAAATTAAGGAGTAATAATTATGCCAAATAAAGAAAACAAAAAATTAACAAACTCTTGTGAAGATAGCAATTCACAAAAAATAAACGATGAAGGCAGGCGAATTTTAGAAACCGCCGCAAATGCTCTAAATTCTGAAAATCCTGATGACGTAATGGGGTTTGGAAGTCATGAGATAAAATATAAAGATAATCCATCTAATATTACTATTGATAGTAAAAATAAAAAAACTAAAGAAGGACAGCATTTAGAATACAAAAAAGATGATATAAATAAAGAAATTTGATAAAGACTATAAAAAATAATTTTATAAATTTTTAAGGAGATTAAAATATGGGACTTTGGGATTTAATAAAAGAAGGCGCTGAATTTGTGGGAGATAAATATAAAAATTTTAACGGAGAAGTTAACAAATATAAGGCGCAGTATTCAAATTATTACGATGAACATTTAAAAAGATTATTTAATTCTACAAGCGGGGCAAGAAAAATTGCCATAGCGAGTATTCTTAAAGAAAGAGGAATAGTAAGGATATAATGAATATATCTTTTTACAATGAATACGAATTAAATTAAATAAAATGGGGGTGATTAATATGTCATATCAAAAACCACAAATTTTAGCAAAAAATCAGATGGACGACTTATACATGATGCCTTGCGCTCTTAAAGCGGGTAATGTGGCTTCTTGTAAACCTTGATTTTTTGTTAAGAAAACAATTCAAACAGTGATAATGATATTTTAATTGTTATCACTGTGAATTAATTTTAATAAAAGGAGGTGATAAGTATGTCATATCAAAAACCGCAAGTTTTAGCGGAAAATAAAACAGATGGCTTATATATGATGCCTTGCGATGTCAAAAGCAGTCCTAGTTTATGTAAGTTCTGATTTATCAAAAAATTTGCATAGTGATAATATTTTAATTATTATTGCTATGCATTAATATTTTAATAAGGAGAAAATTTTATTTATGTATTATAAACTTAAAGCGAATACATTTTTTCGTAATTACGATAATATCGGTTATATAATTAATATTCCTAATAATTCGGACAGAGTGGTAAACGAGAGCGGAGCTTTATTTTTAAGTCTATTATCTTATAATCCAAAAAGTTTGGAAGAATTATCAAATATCGCGCTTTCAAAATTTATAAATGTTTCTTTAGACGAACTTCAAAACGATATGAAAGATTTTTACGATAGATTTTATTTTGAAGGTTTTTTAATTAGAGGAGAGAGTTCAAAAGAATGCAATAATTCTGAAAACATATCTATTTCAAACGCTAATATAAAAAATCAATTTAATTCTTATGAAATGCAAAATAATATCGGAACGAGGGAATTTTTAGAAAAATATTTTGCCAAAAATCCATGCCTTCTTAACTTTCAAATAGAACTAACGAGCAAATGCAATGAAAGATGCATTCATTGTTATATTCCGCATGAAGACAAACTTTATAATATAGACGATAATCTTTATTATAGCGTTATAAAACAATTAAAAGATATTGGAGTAATTTCCGTTTCTTTATCTGGCGGAGAGCCTATGCTTCATCCGAATTTTTTAGACTTCTTAAAATACGCTCAAGATAGCGATTTTTATATTAAAGTATTTACAAATCTAACATTATTAAACGAAGAAATTATAAAACTAATGAAAAATAATCGAACGAGCGTTTATGTTTCTTTATATAGCATGAATGAAATTAATCATGAAAAAATAACTCAAATGAAAGGTTCTTTTAATAAAACGAAATCAAATATATTAAAACTTATAGAAAATAATATTCCCGTCCACATAAATTGTCCAATAATGGATTACAACAAAAACGATTATAACGATGTTTATAAATGGGCAAAAAGTTTTAATTTAGAGGTTAGAGTAGATTACGATATAATGGCGAGATGCGATTTGACTACCGATAATCTCGAGCATCGTTTGAAAACTAAAGAAATGGAAAATATAATTGTTAATATTC
>NZ_SJDU01000890.1 GCF_005518285.1 Brachyspira catarrhinii
ATTGCTTCGGCAAAGCCTCGCAATGACGAGTAAAAATAATTGTCATTGCGAGCCGTTGCCTTAAGGCACACAGCGTGAGCCACATTGTTATTAAGAATTGCAAAATTATTTTTCACCGTCATTGCGAGACTTCGTCCGAAGTCGTGGCAATCCAATTTATATAGATTGCTTCGTTCCACTCGCAATGACAAAGTTTTTGCAAAACGGAAAAAGACACTTAAAAAATTAAATGCCTTAAAAAATTGCGATATATAAAAATTTAAATTATTAGTTAAAGATATAATAATGG
>NZ_SJDU01000891.1 GCF_005518285.1 Brachyspira catarrhinii
ACAGTATTGTAATTTACAGTATGTTTTCTCCGCCATTTTCTAATTTATCCTTTTTCTTTATAGTTCAATAAAAACCGCTTAGCTTAAAAACTGTTTTTATTTTTTATTATTTAATCTATTTATATAATAACAAATTTTATAAATTTGTCAAGCTCTTTTTATTCTGTCATTGCGAGCCGATTTATCGGCGTGGCAATCCAAATAAAAAGGATTACTTCGGATTTTTCAAATCCTCGTAATGACTTCTCTATAACTTCTCTTTATTCAATCTATACATAATATAACAAA
>NZ_SJDU01000892.1 GCF_005518285.1 Brachyspira catarrhinii
TTGATGCTGATTATGAGATAGTTGATGATAATAAATAATAAAATAATAATAGATAAAAAGTAAAAGTTGAATATATAAAGTCTAATGGGCGATTGGAAGTTAATTTTTTGAAAGTGTTGATTTTCAATCGCCTGTATTTTTATTGAGGATATAAAATGATTGAATTATTAGAAGCCTCTAAAAATAATGATTTAGAAACATTAAAAGCATTAATAGAAAAAGGAGCCGATGTAAATTCTAAAGATGATTATAATAAAACAGCTTTGATTTGGGCTTCAGATAATGGGCATTTAGA
>NZ_SJDU01000893.1 GCF_005518285.1 Brachyspira catarrhinii
TTTTCTATATCTTTTAAATTATTGCTTGTAAAAAATTTCATCCAAGTTAATAATTTGTTTTTCTTTAATTCTTCAATCGTTGAATTTTCTAATATATCAATAAATCTTTGAACTTCGATTAAATGCATTTGAATATAGTCTAAACTTATGTTTTGGTTTTCAGTATCAGTCAATTTAAAACATCTGTGAGGTTTGCCTTCGTCTCCGAAATCCAAATTAAAATCTAAAAGATTAATGCTAATTATTTTTTGAACTTCTTGATAATCTTCGCCTTCCCTTAATTCG
>NZ_SJDU01000894.1 GCF_005518285.1 Brachyspira catarrhinii
AAAAAGGTAAGTTTAAATTCAACTTTAAAAATCCTTTCTCTGAGTTTTTCAAATAATTTAAAATATTACATTAATTAATTTTTAAACCTCATATATCATATATATGAGGTTTAATTTTAACTTTTATGATAAAATTAAAACTACTATATAGCTAAAATAAAAAATTTCAATTTTACAAAATAATTATTGAAAAGTTTTTAATAAAAAATTAATTATACGGAGATTAGATTATGGGCTGTTTAGGAGTATTATTTGCTTTAAGCGATAAAGATTTAAATAAATTAT
>NZ_SJDU01000895.1 GCF_005518285.1 Brachyspira catarrhinii
TTGGTTCTTTAGGTGTAGGAAGCGGATTTGCAGGTCAGGTTTCAGGAAACGGACTTGCTGATATGTATATTAATGTTTCTTATACTCCTGTAATAAGTTTTGGTGTTGGTACTAAAGCTTATTTCTTAGATAGTAAATTAGCATTGGGTTTGCAGTTGGGAGGAAAAATAATAGCGGATTTATCCCCTGAATATTTAGCTTACTGCAGCGACAGTACAATATTAGCACCTGAAATTGGAGAAATAATAGTTAGTGATTTTATGATAAAAAATATGAACCCAGTA
>NZ_SJDU01000896.1 GCF_005518285.1 Brachyspira catarrhinii
ATTTTGAGAAAAAAGAATATGATAAGGCTATAGAAAATTATGAGAAGGTATTGGAAATTAATGATAGGTATTGGGGTAAAGAAAATATTAATCCAATAGTTGCATTAGCTAAATCTTATATGGCTTTAGGAGAGTATCAGAAAGGAATTGAAGTATATAAAAAATATATAAAAGAAGATGTTTCAGGTTGTTGGCGTTCTATAAGAGGTTTTTCATACAATAAATACAAAGACATTGAAGACTATAAATATTTGATAGAAGCATTTAATCAGCTTATAGAAG
>NZ_SJDU01000897.1 GCF_005518285.1 Brachyspira catarrhinii
ATTATGCCTCAAATCATTTAATTTTACTTCAAATAGCGGCTTGTTCCGTTCCAGCCAATGACGATTCTTTAATTCCTTTGGATTGGTATGAAAAGGATAAAACATTTGAAGATGTAAAAGAACTATTTAACGCTAATCCATTGTATTCAGATTGGCTTGGAATGAATTGGAGACCAGAAAGACCATTTAAATTTCAAAGATTAGACGGATTAAAAAAAGTATGGATAAAATATATACTAAAATATCCAATAAATTATATCAAGCATATTAGTATATGGTT
>NZ_SJDU01000898.1 GCF_005518285.1 Brachyspira catarrhinii
GAGAGCCGATGGCCGTGCCTATAAATAATAAATCTAACCATAGTGGAATGTAAATTCGTGTATGATAATTGATTCATAACATCGCTAAACATAATAAATCTAACCATAGTGGAATGTAAATGTATCGGATGATAACGGTATAACTATAACCGCTGGAATAATAAATCTAACCATAGTGGAATGTAAATAAAAACGTTATCAGAAGTAGAAAATACAGAATTAGCATAATAAATCTAACCATAGTGGAATGTAAATAAACAAACTCTTGGAGAGCCGATG
>NZ_SJDU01000091.1 GCF_005518285.1 Brachyspira catarrhinii
ATTATTCTATTTGTTCATTAAAACTTTATTCAAATTCTTTTTTGAATTTATTAAATTTCAGTTTGCAAAAAGCGTTTATTTATTTAAGCGTTTTTATAAATTATTTTCAATTTCAATTAAAGAGAGGGTTTCATCATGAAAAAATTACTCACTATTTTAAGCTTTATTTTATTACTACTTATATGTTTAGTCGTAATGTTTTGTAGCAATGAAAAAGTTACGGGCGTAGGCGGAGACACAGACGGATATGACGGTTGGGATGCTCCACCAAATACCATTATTCAAGGCGGCTCATATATATACACATTGAATGGCGATAAATGGGAATTAACAATTAACGCATCCGATAGAACCGTATCGGTTAGTAGCAATAATGTAGATATTCCATTACAAGATAATAAATATGATAATGTTTTTAATGGAGATACAATAACTATAAAAACCATAGACGGCAGAGATATTATATTTAATCCGAGCAATACAAATTCTATAACTATAGACGGAAAAAATGCTAATAAGAATGAGTCGTCTAAACCAGACCCTACCGAACCTGACCCTGATACGAGTATAGGTAAAGATTATAAATATTATTTTGTATTGGAAACACATGCATCGGAAGTTTCAGGCGGTAGCGATTATAGAAAACAAGTGGATTATACGAATTCAAGGCTATTTTTGAATAAAAACGATTCTTTAGAAATACAGTTAAACGAGAAAACTAAACTTAAGGTAAATAATATTAATACAGATAAGGGAGATTTAAAAGATTTGACTTGGGATGCTAAAACTAAAATACTTACAATTAAATCTTCGGTTAATACTTTCGTTTATAATTTTACAGATAAAACGGTTATGATAGATACGGTTAAAGGCTATTTAGTGGACGAAATCAATGTAAAATATAATGTGGAAAGACCTTCGGGCTGGTATATCTATACTAAAGACAAAACATTAAGTGAAAAATTGGGCGCTTATGTTTATTACGCAGATATATTAGCATTATATTATGATTGCAACCCTACCAATCAGTCTGTCTATTTAGCTGTAATTTCTAACGATTATAAAGGTTATGAACCTTATGGTGGAAGCGATTATAGTAGGATAGCCTCTATAGTAATGAAGGTGCAGGATGAATATTATTCAACAGATGAAAAACCTTATTATCCATATAGACCTTATTATTCATATATTGATAAAGAAAAAAAATATTATAGCTTTGGGTCTCCTGATACTTTTAATTTTAATGGAAATGTTTATTATTATAAAACAAGTGGGCGTGTGCCTATTAGTCGTCTAAATGATTATATAATAATAAAAGGAAATAGTTTAATTTTAACAGATACTTATGGTACTGAATCTAGCAAGAAAGAAGGTGTATGGACTAATAAAGAATATACTAAAACTCTTGTTAGTGGTTATCATTATACCAATAGACTTAAATTATCTATTAAGAATATAATAGATACAGATAAAGACAAGAAAGGAGGAACTAATACTATACCGCCACATATAATGGAGGATTTTACGGGAGATAAAATAAATTAAGAAATAATAATGCAAGAGATTTAATAGTTATTAAGTCTCTTGTATATTATAAAATATATTAAAACAAAGGAGATTTTTATGCATAAATTTTATATAGCGATGGGTGATTTAAGAGATAAAAAATACGAGAAAGCGGCTAATGGCTTTTATGAATTTATTTTTGATGATGAATTTAAAAATAATGTTGATAAAGCAATTAAAGAACTTGAAGGTAATGGAAAATTACAATTATCTATACAAGAATTAACTGAATTACATGAAAAAGCGAAAAAATATTTTGAGAATAAAATTAATAATTTAGTTGCGGAAGCATATTTTGATTTAGGCGTTATATCAATCTTTACTAATCAAAAAGAATATAATCCAAGATACACTAAAAATAAATATCTTGATAAAGCTTTTGAGTTATCTAAAAATATTGATATATTAAAGAAATTAGGTATAGTTTATGGTAAACATGACAATAAAAAATCATCAAAATGTTTTGAAAAAATTCAACAAATAAATCCTAATGATAAAAAAAATTAAACAATAAATAAAAATTCTAATTCTTACACATTTTTAAAAAGACGGAAAAAACCTCGTATTTTTAAATAAAATTTTTCTATTTCTTAAAAATCAAGATTATTACTTATTAATTAAGATTCAATTTTTTATTTATATTTTTGCTTATAATTTTCGCGCCTTTAGGACCAACGGAAGTTAAAAAGAATTTTTTTTCAGATAATTTTTCGTCAATAACTTCGTTTACCGATTTTATATTGACTTTATCTATAGATTTGTAAATATCCTTAAACGACATATATTTTGAAGCGTAAATTTCGTTTCGAGCGTTTTTATTCATTATATAATTCGCGTTTAATTTGCTGAAAGCCATATAACTTTTATAACTTTCTTTTGATTCTTCCAATTCTTCTTTCGTTATTCTTTCGTTTATTATTTTATTTATCTCTCCGTAAATCGTTTCTATAGTCTCTTCGTAATTTTTCAAACTCGTAGAACCCGTTATTTCAAACAGTCCGCCGTTAATAAAACTTGTAGCCGAACTATAAATATTATAACAAAGCCCTTTATTTTCCCGCACGCTTTGATACAATCTCGAATAAGAGCTTACTCCAAAAATATCGTTCAAAATATTCATGCTATATTTTTTATCATCGCTCGCTTTATAAGAAGGAGCGTATAAAGAAAAATAAACATGATTCAAATCTTCTCTTTCTTTTGCCATAGTTTTGTAGAAAAAAGGAATTTCTTTATTTTCGGTTTTAATATTTTTTTTAAGTTTAATATTCGATAATTTTTTTATCGCCAAATCCATATCGAATTTCCCTGCAATCGAAACTACCAAATTATTAGCGTTAAAATGTTTCTTAAAATATTTATAGACTTTTTCTCTGTTTATTGTTTTTATATTGTTTATATTTCCGCCTATGGGAAAAGCCATCGCCGTTCCTTTATAAGCTTCGGCAAAGAACTGACTCGATGCCGTTTCTTCTGGAGTATCGTTTACCATTTTAATTTCTTCTATAACCACTTTTTTTTCTTTCGCTATATCCTCTTCTCTGAATGCGGAATTAAGAATAATATCTTCCAAAGTGTCAATCGCTCTTTCAAAATATTTAGAAATTATATTTATATAAAAAGAAGTTAAATGCCTCGAAGTGAAAGCGTTGAATACTCCTCCGACTCCTTCGATTTTTCTTACCAATTCTTTTGCGCTTATTTTATCCGTGCCTTTAAATAGCATATGTTCTATAAAATGAGTGTAGCCGTTAGTTTCTTTAGTTTCGTTTGCGCTTCCCGTAATAAAGAAAAATCCAGTCGAAACAGTATCCAAAATTGGCATATATTCCAATATAACTTTTATTCCGTTTTGTAATGTAATTCTTTTTACCATTTTCATTTTCCAAAATAATTTAATGTTTAATTTTTTTAATAATTATTAATTAACGATTTAAAATATTATCGTAAATGTCAATTATAAAATATAATATTAGTATTTGCAAATAAAATAACGGACGAAATTTTTATATTTTATTTAGGTCTTCCAAAACCGAAACCAATAAAAACTTCACCCGATAAAGATGAAAATTTGTATTTATCGTATCCGTATCCATAAGAACCAGATTTCAATTTATCCATATCAAATTCCATACCAAAATTATATATAAGATTTGCTCCAAACTTGAAAGTCCATCTTTTCGACATATATAAATTCCTTTCCAAATTTAGTTTTATATACGGCATAATAGGAACTTTATACATATATGAGATTTTTTTAAAGTCAAATTTTTTATATCCATCATAATAATAACTTGCTAATCCTATATTTACTTCATATCTTCTTTTACTTGATTCGCTATAAAGCGGGAGATAAATTCCTGCTCCTATTCCAAAAGAAATATCATTATTAAAATTGAGTTTAGTAATAACTCCTAATATTAAATTGTGATAGAAAAATCTATGTTTATATTCAGGATAATCCTCGTATCTCGTTCTAACTCTCATATAATAATGGTATCCAGTTTCAAATAAAAGGCTTACGCTATTCAAAACTATATTTGTATTTGGCAGTTCAAAATTAGCTCCAATATCTATAAAAGCGTTTGCCGATAAACCGTTATCTATTCTTGAGCCTGACTCTGATAACCAAACATTAGTTGCGGGGTCGTATGCATAACTAAATTCGGCAGAATCTTCTACTCCTCCGCCAAAAGCAAATTCAAAATTAGCGGGAAACGACATAGAAGAAATTATTATAAATAGCATTATTAATTTTAATTTCATTTTTTATAGCTCCTTTTTTAACTTAATCATTCTATAATATTTAAAAGGTATTTCAATAGTTCGGTAATATAAAATTTGAAACTTATCTTTTAATATATCTTTCCATTTCTCTGTCTAAAGTTTTTCTTTTTAAAGTCTCTCTCTTGTCATACAATTTTTTTCCTTTGGCAAGCGCGAGTTCGACTTTTACTTTTCCTTTACTAAAATACAAACTTATCGGAATGAGAGTAAGCCCTTGTTCTTTAACTTTTCCGAATAATCTTTTTATTTCTCGTTTCTTCATTAAAAGTTTTTTCTCTCTCAAAGGCTCATGATTATTTCTGTTTCCAAAATGATATGGAGAAATATGCATATTGACTATAAAAAGTTCGCCTTTTTTGAAAGACGCGTAACTGTCCGACATATTTACCGCTCGCTCTCTTAACGATTTGACTTCCGTTCCGAGTAAAACTATTCCCGCTTCGTATTTTTCAAGCAATTCGTAATTAAACAAAGCCTTTTTATTTTTAACTATATCTCCCGATGAAATATTATTATTTGCCTTTTTATTTTTTTTAGACATAATTTATTTTCCGTTATATTTCAATTAAAAAATTATACTTAAATAAATATATTTGTCAATTTAAGATTAAATATAAAAAATCAAATAAAATTTTAACTTTCTCTCTTTTTTTTCTTCCTCAAAATAATTATCGTTATGCATAAAGCGACTATAATCGCCAAAGACAAAGGAACAACCCAACCGCTATATATAATGTCGTTCGATAAAATTTCATTCCAAAGTTCTTCCATCAAAAGATTCGTCTCTTCTGGCAATGTTATATAAACTTCGCAATTATCCAATATTTCGCTTGGAGGATAAATTATTTTATTGTTTTTCGTCTCTTCGCTCATTATACTTATGGCGGCGTTATTCGGCGAAGCGTAATTAATGTATTCTATATTTGCAAGCGCAACCTCTCCCTCGCATAAAAAATTAATATAAAGTTCGGCGGCTTCAATATTTTGAGCGTTATCGGGAATGCATAAAGCGTCAACGAAAAGATTAGCGCCTTTTGGAGGAATGACAAAATTCAAATTATTATTATTGTCAATCATAGTCAAAGAATCACCCGCATAATAAACGCCGATAGCAGCTTCTTCCGATTCCATTTTATCGTAAATCTCGTCCATAACATAAGCCTGCACCAAAGGTTTTTGTTCTTTCAATATTCTCGCGCATTCTCTAAGCTCAGATTCTTTTGTAGTGTTTAGAGAATAATTTAAATACGCTTGAGCCACTCCGAAAGCGTCTCTCGGATTATAATACATAAGAATTTTTCCCTTGTATTTTTCGTTAAAAAGAATATCCCAATCTATTTTTTCTTCGTCAACCAATTTTTTATTATAAATTATTCCGTTCACTCCCCAAGTATAAGCTACGGAATATTCGCCGTTCGGGTCGTAAATCTCTCTATAAAATCTCGGTTGAATATTAGTATGAGCGGGAATATTTTTATAATTTAATTTTTGAATCAAATTTTCTTTGATAAGTTTCGCTATCATATAATCGGATGGAATTATTATATCGTAAGCGATTCCTCCGACTTTTAATTTGACATAAAGCTCTTCGTTCGATGCGAAAGTCGAATAGTTGACTTTTATTCCCGTTAGCTCTTCGAATTCTTTATTTATATTGATTGAATCGTCCGAGCCGTCCGAAATATATTCTCCCCAATTATAAACATTGAGAATCATATTCTGTCCTTTAAATTTTTTATAATAATTTAAATCCAATTTGCTTAAGTCTATATTTTGAGCGGTTAGCATGTTTGGACTTGCAATTAATACAAACGACAATAATAATTTTTTTAGTTTCATTTTATAATCTCCTATAATTTTTATTTTATTTATTTTTTATTATCTATTTAATAATTTTTGCTTTTAGCTTTTCTTTTTAATTGAATCAAATATTTTTCTTTTCTAATTTCATTTAAATTCATTATAACTAAACTTACAAGAACTATAACGAATATCACGGTTGAAATAGCGTTAATCTCGGGGCTTATTCTCTTTCTCGTCATAGAGTAAATAGTAATCGGCAGAGTTTGAGATGTTATTCCCGTAGTAAAATAACTTATAACGAAATCGTCCAAAGAATAAGTTAAAGCCATAAGAAAACCAGCTACTATACCTGGCAAAATATCGGGGACAACGACTTTCCAAAAAGCCAAAAACGGCGGACATCCCAAATCCAAAGCCGCTTCGTATAAACTGCTGTCCTGCTGTCTCAATTTAGGCAAAACATTCAATATCACATAAGGCGTATTGAATGTTATATGGGCGAGTATTAAAGTGGTAAATCCAAATTTTAATTTCATTATGACGAATAAAAGCATTAAAGAAACTCCCGTTACAATTTCTGGATTTATTATAGATATATAAGTTATTCCCATAATCGCGCTTTTCATTTTTTTATTGAAATTCCCGATTCCAATCGCAGCCATTGTTCCAAGTATCGTTGCGACTACGGAAGAAATTATAGCTACTATTATAGTATTAAAAAAAGATTGAAGAATAAGTTCGTTTGAAAATAATCTTTTATACCAATCTAAAGTGAAGCCTGTCCAGATTCCTCTTCCTCTCGCTTTATTAAACGAAAAGAAAATAAGAACGGCTATCGGAGCGTATAAGAATAAAAATATAAAAGCTATGTAGCATCTTAAAAATATTTTTTTAAAAATAGATTTGTTTATCATAAAAGCATATCCTTAATTTCTTCATCGTTGTCGTCTATCTGTTGCATAAGCATAATCGCGCATAAAGATATTACTATCAATACCAAACTTATAGCCGAACCCAAATTCGGATTATAAGACAAT
>NZ_SJDU01000899.1 GCF_005518285.1 Brachyspira catarrhinii
GAAATCGGAAAATTCAAAACTTTAAGCGGAACTGATATTGGTAATATATTAAATAAAATACAAGCAGGTATTAAAGTTAATAATAGTCAATTTTTAGAGTTTGAACTTAGTGGAAAAGCCACAGTAAACGAGAGTAGTATTGAAATAAAACCGAAAAACGAATTGGATAACCCACCCAATGCAATAATAGAAGATTTTGTAGAAAATGCTATTTCTATATTAAGTGATACTTATTATAATAAAAATTTATTTAGTAAGGTAGAATTAGATGGCGATAT
>NZ_SJDU01000900.1 GCF_005518285.1 Brachyspira catarrhinii
TTATTAGCATTAATCTTTTCGATTTTAATTTAGATTTTGGAGACGAAGGCAAACCGCACCGCTGTTTTAAATTGATTGACACTGAAAACCAAAATATTAGTTTAGATTATATTCAAATGCATATTATTGAAGTTCAAAGATTTATTGATATATTAGAAAATTTAACGATTGAAGAATTGAAAAATAATAAATTATTAACTTGGATGAAATTTTTCACGAGTAATAATTTAGATTTAATTAAAAAAGAATTGGAGGAGGCAAACCCGATTATGACAAAA
>NZ_SJDU01000901.1 GCF_005518285.1 Brachyspira catarrhinii
TTAGAATAGGCAGCAGCTTTTTGGGCAATTCCTGAATATTTTCATAATGTATTAGAGGTTTTTTAATAATGAAAAATAATGATGATAGTAGTAATGTAGAAAAAGGAAATATATATAAGCCCATATATTATGGAAATTGGGAAGAAAAAATATTATATGATTTAGCTATATGGAAAAATGGATTAGCATTTAAAAATATTAACTTTACAGATAGCGGTAAACCCGTAATAAAAATTGCAGAATTAAAAAATGGTATTACTGCTCAAACTAAATTTACT
>NZ_SJDU01000902.1 GCF_005518285.1 Brachyspira catarrhinii
TTCAAAGTTTTATCGTCTGCCGTAAAAGTGAAATTAATCGTAATCGTTCTTACGGCGGGAGCATCCACACTCGGTATAGCCCTTATTTTAGCAAGCCCCGTATCTTTGATAGTCAATACATTGTTTGCGTAGTCGGTATCCGACTTTAATATTTTGCTACTATCGTCAGTTCCTTCATTATCCACAACTTCGTAGCTTAAAGTGTAGGTATAGTTGTTTGCCGAAACGAAACCGATTTTTATTTCGCCAACCGTAGACGCCGATTTTACGACAAAAT
>NZ_SJDU01000903.1 GCF_005518285.1 Brachyspira catarrhinii
GGAAAAGTAATCAAAATTGAGATTCCCTCAGTAGTGGCGAGCGAAAGGGGAAGAGTCTAAACCGTTATAATGCCAAGTTGCAAGATTTTGTTATAGCGGCGTTGTAGGGCGACATGTGAAATACTTGCATATTTCGACTTTAATCTGTATGATAGTAGAATCGTTTTGGAAAAGCGAACCATAGTGGGTGATAGTCCCTTATACGAAATCATATAGTTGAGGTTATGTCGTTCCTGAGTAGGGCGGGGCACGTGAAACCCTGTTTGAATCTGGGTAG
>NZ_SJDU01000904.1 GCF_005518285.1 Brachyspira catarrhinii
TTTGTATATGTGTATAGCTGTATATAATAATTTAAAATAATATCTATAATTTTAATAATTGATTCTTTGCCCTCTCATTTCTTTGCGACTGTAGGAAGTTCTATGGATTTGCACAAAGAACCAAAAAAACAGCAATTTTATATATTATTTAGATGATATCACCATACATTAAAAATAATATAAAAACACTATAAATAAAAATCATAATATATATTTTTTATATCAACTGTATAAAAATATATAATTACAAAATCTCTAATTTCTATCTTTTAAAAGT
>NZ_SJDU01000905.1 GCF_005518285.1 Brachyspira catarrhinii
GAAATCGGAAAATTCAAAACTTTAAGCGGAACTGATATTGGTAATATATTAAATACAATAGAAGCAGGTGTTAGAGTTAATGATTATGCTTTAATATTTGAGCTTGATGGAAAAGCCACAGTAACCGAGAGTAGTATTGAAATAAGACCGAGAAACGAATTGAATAACCCACCCAATGCAATAATAGAAGAGTTTGTAGAAAATGCTATTTATTTATTGGGTGATACTTATTATAATAAAAATTTATTTAGTAAGGTAGAATTAGATGGCGATAT
>NZ_SJDU01000906.1 GCF_005518285.1 Brachyspira catarrhinii
ATCAAGCCCAGAAGATTTTAAACTTTTAGCTATTGAATAATTGCGTTCCTTTATTCCTTCTTTTATGCCTTCAAGCCTTCCTTCTTCTCTGCCTTCTTCTCTCGAGCCTCGCATTAAACTTGCTTGATAAACCAAATAAGCTTCTCGTCTATCGTATTCGTTAAGCAAGTCTTCATTGTCGGTAAAATAATTATACTTATTTATTGCCTTTTCAAAAATCGTGTCCTCTTTTAATAATTGAGACATATCTTCCTCCTTGTTTGATTTTAAAAATA
>NZ_SJDU01000907.1 GCF_005518285.1 Brachyspira catarrhinii
CGGACTTTCACGCTGTGTGCTGTAAGCAAGTCTCACTCGCACACGCTGTGCGCCGAGAGGCGATGACAAATTTTTACCGTCATTACGAGGTTTTACAAAAAACCGAAGTAATCTATTCGGTGTAGATTGCTTCGATAAATCTCGCAATGACAAAGAAAATAAAACTTGCAATGACAAATTTTTTTAGGCATCTGCCCGCTTTTAGCGAATTTTTTTATTTTAACCTATTGACAAAAAATTAAAACATGCTATTATTATTAAAAATAATTAATA
>NZ_SJDU01000908.1 GCF_005518285.1 Brachyspira catarrhinii
GAGAAATCAAACAAACAATGTCTTTAAAGTTAAAAGACAAAAATCAAAACTATTTTTAATTATCTTATGTATCTTCGGACTGCTATTCTCTTGGAGCTGTAGCTGTAAGAATAGGGTAAGCAATCCCGATGACACTCCAACAGACGGCGGAGTAATAACAAACAACACGCCAGCGGGAACTTTTTCCATCAGCGAAGCAACGGACAATGTCACGACTAATTTTGTCGTAAAATCGGCGTCTACGGTTGGCGAAATAAAAATCGGTTTCGTATC
>NZ_SJDU01000092.1 GCF_005518285.1 Brachyspira catarrhinii
TTATAAGGTTAATATCCATATTTTTATTTTTCATTGCTTTTGCCATTGAAATCGCTTTACTTTTTTCGCCCGCTTCAAAACCTTCTTCTCTTTCTCTCGATAACATTATTTTTTGTCCTACTAAAAATGCGTCTCTGGCTGCGTAAGCTCGCATTAATTTATCGTCCGAAGTAAATCTTTTATATTCTTCTATAGCTTTAGTCATAATCGGGTTAGCCTCCTTTAGTTCTTTTTCGATTAATTCTAAATTATTACTTGTGAAAAATTTCATCCAAGTTAATAATTTATTTTTCTTTAATTCTTCAATAGTTGATTTTTCTAATATATCAATAAATCTTTGAACTTCGATTAAATGCATTTGGATATAATCTAAACTAATATTTTGGTTTTCTGTGTCAATCAATTTAAAACAACGATGAGGTTTGCCTTCGTCTCCAAAATCTAAATTAAAATCTAAAAGATTAATGCTAATAATTTTTTGAATATTTTGGTAACCTTCGCCTTCCCTCAATTCGCTTACAATGTTTTTTGAAATGTAATAAAATATTCTATCTATAAAATTCTTATTTCCGCAAAGTTGAAATTCGATTATAACCGTTTGATTATTTTTAGTCTTTGCCTTAACATCTATTATAGATTCCTTCAAATCAATATTTTCGGACAAATTAAACGGGTCGATAATTTCCAAATCTTTAACTTCTTCAAAATTGAAATCGCTCAAAGTTGCGTTGACTAAATCTTCTAATAAGTCCTCGCTCCCATTTCTTCCGAATAAGTATCGTGCAAATAAGTCGCTTAACTTTTTTATTTCAATATTGTCTTTATTATTTTTCATAACTATATTATAACAAAATACTTTTATTTGTCAAAATATTTAATCAATAAATTTTTAGACAACATATTTAATAACAATGGCAAATAGATTTTTGGAATTTTTTTATAACAGTTTTTGCCATGCAAGTCTCCGATAATCGATATTTTCATTTTTTATTCTCCTAAATCATTATAACTTTTATAAACCGAGATTAAAATATTCGTTTATAAAATATCCGACTCCGTCTTCTATATTTGATTTGGTTATATATTTAGATTTTTCTTTTACCACATTTTCCGCATTATCTACGGCTACCGATATTCCAGCAATTTCAAGCATTTCTATATCGTTATTATTATCTCCGAAAGCCATCACATTTTCTTTTTTAATATCATATTTATTAAGCAAAAAAGATAAAGCGTTTGCCTTTGAAACTTTTGGGCTATGAACCTCTAAATAAACTGGTCTTGAAAAAGCGTAATAAACCTTATCTTTTAATTTTTTGTCTAATTCTTTCGCTATTTCTTTTAGAATTTCATTTTCTCCTATAAACATAAATTTACTAAACGAAAAATTTTTTATATTATCAAAACCTACGCTATAATTATTTATTTTGGCTATGGAAATATAAAAATCGAGCCATTTACTCTTTGAATCGGATAAATTCCATCTTTCGCCTAAAAATCCTTGATGATATACTTTATATTTTTTAGCTATTTCAATTAATTCTTTGCCTATAGAAGATTCTAAATTATTTTCGTATAATATATCGCCTTTTCTATCGGTTATCATAGCTCCGTTAAAAGAAATCATATCCGTTTCTATATTTAAATCGTCCAAAAATTTAGCCGCAGCCGAAGTCGGTCTTCCAGTAGATAATATAACTTTAATTCCTTTTTCGTTTACGGCGGATATAACTTTTTTATTATAGTCGCTTATTTTATGCTCGTTATTAAGCAATGTGCCGTCCAAATCCGTAGCTATAAGAAGAATCAAAATTATCTCCAATATTTTGCAATCTCTTCTTTAAATTCTTTAGCCGCTTTATCTGGATTTTCGGCGTCTCTTATGCTTCTTCCCGCTATAAAAGTAAACACATCTATATCTTTAAAAAGTTTCAAAGTGTCTATTTCAAGTCCGCCTGTTACAGAAACTTTAAACCCCATTTCGGTAAGTTTTTTTATTTTGTTTAAATCGCTATCGCTCCAAGTTTTGCCAGACAAAAGAGCGTCTCTACTTTGATGATATACCGCTTGAGTAATGCCCGCTTCTTTCCAAGCCTTTGCATGTTCAAAAGTCCAATCTCCGTAAAGTTCGACTTGCAATTCTTTAACTTCTTTTAAAGCCGCTTTCATAGTCGGTATTGTCGCCGAACATATTACCGTCATCCAATCCGCTCCAGCATCGGCGCACATTTTTGCAACCGTTCCGCCAGCATCGGCGCATTTTGTATCGGCTAAAATAATTTTATCTGGATATAAAGCTCTTAAACATCTAACGGCTTCCATTCCTTCCGCTAAACACAATATTGTTCCCGCTTCTATAATGTCGACTTCGTTTCCTACCGCTTTTGCCGATTTTAAAGCCCCGCTTAAAGTGGTATTATCTAAAGCTATTTGTAATAAAGGAACGCTCATAATTTTTCTCCTATTTTTTTATATTTATTTTATAATATTTAATATTGTTATGATTTTAATTAATTTTGCCCATAGTATGCATTTTTGCCATGTTTTCTAAAATAATGTTTATCCAATAGATATTTTTCAACCGATTTTATATTTGGATTTATTTGTATAGTTCTATAAGCCATTTTAGAAAGTTCTTCCAATACTACGGCATTGTAAACCGCCTGTTTTGCATCTTTTCCCCAAGCGAACGGTCCATGAGACGCTATTATTATACCTGGAATATCCATAGGGTTTATGTTTCTTTCTTTAAGAGTTTCTATTATAACCAATCCCGTATTTTTTTCATATTCGTTTTCTATCTCTTCTTTAGTTAAAGCCCTTGCGCATGGTATATCTCCATAAAAATAATCCGCATGAGTAGTTCCAAACGCCGGTATATCCTTTCTTGCCTGCGCCCAACTTGTAGCGTAAGACGAATGAGTATGAACTATAGCCCCAATTTCTGGAAAAGCTTTATATAATTCTATATGCGTTGGAGTATCTGAAGAAGGTTTATATTTTCCATCGATTTTTTTGCCTTCCAAATCGAGTAAAACCATATCTTCCGCTTTCATAATATCATAATCTACTCCGCTCGGCTTTATTGCAAAAACTTTACTTTCTCTATCAATTCCGCTTACATTTCCCCAAGTATAAATTACTAATTTTTTTTCAACAAGTTCTAAATTCTCTTCAAAAACTTCTTTTTTTAATTCTTCGAGCATTTTAATAAAATCCTCCTTCTTTCATTTTTTCCAAAACCCATTTCTTTTCTTTCAAAACATATTCTTTAGGGTTTTGAGATTTTTCGGACCACATTTCTATCATAAAAGTTCCGTTATAATTAAGTTCTTTTAATAATTTAAAACATTTAACGAAATCTACGCATCCTTCTCCAAAAGGAACTTCTTTAAATTTTCCTACAAAGTCTCCTTTTGGCGGTATTGTGTCTTTAATATGAATAGCGGTTATTTTACCAAATCCCTTTCTTATCTCTTCTTCGACATTGTTTCCCCATGCGGTTAAATTTCCCAAATCTGGATAAACCGTGAGCCATGGGCTATTGCATATTTTATCGTATTCCAAAAATTTAGTTATGGAATTTATAAAAGGAGTATCCATAATTTCTATTGATAGCATAACCTGATATTTTGATGCCATTTCTAAAGATTTTTTTAATCCTTCTATAAATAAAGCTTTAGTTTCTTCATCGCCTTTTTCATAATATACATCATAACCTGCAAGCTGTATTATTCTTATACCTACATCGCTTGCAAATATTATGGCTTTTTCCATTAATTCCATAGCCTTCTTTCTAATATCCGCATTTTTACTGCCCATAGGAAATCTTCTATGTCCGCTAAAACACATAGTAGGAATTTTTATTCCCGTTTCAAATATAGATTTAACTAAATATTCTCTTTCTTCTTTGTTCCAATCTAACCTTGAAAGCCTTTCGTCAGTTTCGTCTATAGATATTTCTACAAAGTCAAAACCTAACTCTTTAGCGTCCAATAATCTTTGTTTCCAAGAAATATTTTTATCCAAAGCTTTTTCATATATGCCAAATAAATTATTAATAATTTACCTCCAAATAAACTAATATAAATAATAATTATAGTAAAGCAATTTAATATACTTAATATTATTTTATTAATTATTATTTATTTTTCAAATCTTCCAAATGCCCAGATTCTTCAAGTTTTTGTTTGAATTCTGGCTCGGAGAGAACATTTTTTATGCCTATAACTTTTACGCCTTTTTCTATAGCTTCTTTAAACATATCTATAAAATTCAAAGGGCAAAAAATCAAATCATAATTTAATGCCGTGCTTTTACCTTCCGATAAAGCGCAATGATGGACATCAAATTCTTTAAAACCAAGAGATTTTAAAGATTTTTCAGCCGTCATCTTCATCATCAAACTTGTTCCCGAACCGTTAGCGCATGCCACTAAAACTTTTACCATAATAATATCCTCCAAATCGTTAATTTATTTAGTTTTCATTTTTTCTTTATAAGCTTCATAATCGTCCGTGATTAAAAAATAAGTATCTTTGTTTTTCAAATATTGAATTTGAGGTATAGCGATTAATATTAAAGCGACTATTCCTATTCCGATATAACCTAAATATTTCATAATAATTGTGAACCCTGGCCATAATATCGCCCAATCCCACATACCTAAATAACCGCCGTATGCGGCAAGTCCTACCCAATAGGCTATAAACGCCGAACCGAATACTTGACATAACCCAGATATAAAAGGCAAAATACATGCGGCTTTTATTCCGCCTCTATTATTTGCAAATACCGCTATAGTAGCGTTATCAAAAAATACGGGTATAAATCCAGCTATTATAATTACGGGACTTTTTAATATTATAAGAGTAATAATTGCAAGGAATTGTCCCGCTGCTCCAAATAGAAGTCCTATTGTAACTGCATTTGCAGAACCAAATCCGAAAGTTGCGGCGCAATCGATTCCTGGAACGGCGCCTGGAAGCAGTCGAGTGGAAATACCTTGAAACGATTGAGTTAATTCCGTTACGAAAGTTCTAACGCCAAGTTGAAGTATAGCCAAATAAACGGCAAAATATAATGCCGTAGTTAATATGTAAAAGAAGAAACTTTGCCCTTCTTTCATAAAATTATTAGCAATCAAATAATCTTTTCCAAGCGTTATTAATATTATGCCAAAAAATAATAACATTAAAATAGCGGTTGAAACCATATTTTCATTAAAAATGGCTAAAAACCCAGGAAATTTTATATCTTCAAGCTTTTTACTTTCTCCCTTGCCTTTAATTTTATCCGCTATAATCGAAAATATTTTCAATGCGAAAACCTGCTGATGAGCCACACAGAATCCGCCGCCTTCCGTTAAATCTTGAGTTATTTCCACAGTCAAATTTGAGCCTACAGCCCAATATAATCCTAAAAGCAAACTCATAACTATTAACATTGGAGTATCTCCTAATTCTGGGAAACAGAAGAATATTAGCCAAAAAGCCGTTGCAGCCTGTTGAATTTGAACATTGCCTGTAGTAAATATTGAGCGAATTTTTGTAATTTTTCTAAAAGCTACTAATAAAATGTTAAATATAAAAGCTATTAAAAGAAGCAGCATTACTTGAGAAAATGATTTTCCTATATGTTCCATAGCCGCTTGAACGGCATTTTGTCCATAATACGGGTCTATAACCGTTGCCTGCAAATTAAATTTATCTCTTAACCCAACGAGTATAGGTCTGAAATTACTTACGAGTCCGCCCGAGCCTACCGTTAATATTAAATATCCAACTGTCGCTTTAAGAAATCCCGCTAAACATTCATACCAAGGTTTTTTTAATAGAATATAACCTATTAAAACTATGAAACCTATAAAATAAGCTGGCTGGGTAAGAATATTATCCGCGAAAAATGTCCAAATTCTAAATAATACATTCATAATTAATTACCTCTCTTTGATTAAAATATTTATAATTTAGCTTAAAGCATAGCCCTAAACGGTATATTTTGTTCATGTTCAAAACAATCTTCAAAACCTCTTGGGTGATGATATTGAATCAAATCTTTATCTCTCGGATAAACATATTTGCCTCCGACTTCCCAAATGAAAGGCTTAAATTTATATTGCAATCTGTCTTTTTTCATTTGATAAAGAACTTCTATCTCTCTAGTATCAGCCATGAAATTTGTCCAAACATCATAATGTATTGGAATGATAACTTTACACCTTAAAGCTTCCGCCATTCTTAAAACATCAACGGAAGTCATTTTATCGGCTATTCCGACTGGATTTTCGCCATAAGATGCAAAAGCCACATCTATATCGTAATCTTTTCCATGTTTAGCAAAATATATCGAATAATGAGAATCTCCGCTATGATATATATTGCCTCCTGAAGTTTTTATAATATAATTTACCGCTTTAACATCCATATCTGGAACTGTATTTCTTAAATCATCTGGAGGAGTTGTTACCAAACAGGTTCTATCGAAAGAATCAACCGCTATAATTTCAACATCTTTAATTTTTATAGAATCGCCAGGTTTTACGATTATGCATCTTTCGGCTGGAACTCCCCATTCTATCCATTTTTCAACCGAATATTTTGGTCCTATAAATGGAATCGGTTCTTTAATATTTTGTAAAACCGCCGCCGCAACATTTATATCGATATGGTCGTTATGATAATGAGTCGAAAGTATAGCGTCAACTTTTTTTATTGCGAAAGGGTCTATTACGAAAGGGGAAGCTCTCAAATTAGGCTGTAATTTTCTTACTCCAGCCATATTAGCCATTTGATGTCCAGCGACCATATTTTTAGTTTTTTTAGTTCTTTTACCGTTACCGCACCATAAATCTATACAAATATTGGTATTTTCAGAGGATTTTATCCAAATTCCAACGCATCCAAGCCACCACATAGCGAAAGAATTTGGTTCTACGATTTCTTCTTCTATTTCTTCGTTTAACCAAGTTCCCCATTCTGGAAAACTATCTAATATCCATTTTTCCCTTGTAATTTCATTAATTTTTGCCATTGATTTATTGCCTCCGTAATTATATATTCTATTTTACTATTTATTTATAATAAACTTAAAATTTCCTCTTCGCTAATATCATTTTTTATTAATTTTTCA
>NZ_SJDU01000909.1 GCF_005518285.1 Brachyspira catarrhinii
ATAAATAAAATACCACCAAATTATATTTTTATATACAATACACCTAAACTGCCCATTTTCAAACTAGGTTATAAGTAAGAGATATATTTATAATATTAAATTAATTTAATATCATCTGGTAAATATAAATTGTCACTAAAAAAAATATATTCTTTTGATTTAACTTTTTTATTTATATTATAAAATAAATCTAAATAACTTTTTCTATATTTATTATATAGTAAGAATATAAAATCCGATACATCATAAGTTACTATCCATTTATAATT
>NZ_SJDU01000910.1 GCF_005518285.1 Brachyspira catarrhinii
ATTTCTTTTCTCTTCATTATAGAAAAAGCTTCTCTTTTACCAATTATTTTACAAAGCTGCGCTGTATGCCAAATAAGTATATTAGAAAATATTTTTTCGATTTTGAAATCTATTTCATTTGTATAATCAGGATATAAATTCTTAGCTTTATTTTTCAAATCAATTATTAATTCATACATATAATCTACATTTGATATAGTATCTATGTTATATTTATCCTGACCTAAATTATGTTCAACATAACATCCTATAATCTCATCAGATAAAAA
>NZ_SJDU01000911.1 GCF_005518285.1 Brachyspira catarrhinii
TATTGTACATTTTTTCCCTTGACGAGTGATTAAAAGATTTTGTACATTTTTTCTGCTATTTTATTTCGCTCTATTAAATAATCTTTTAAATAATTTTTTACTATTTCAGCTAATAATACATAGCGAGGCTTTTTATTGCCTTTTGGATTGGCTATGTAAATTAAATTATTTTGAAAATCTATATCATCTAATTTTATTCCAACAACTTCTTTTCTGCGTATTCCTGTAGTTGCTAAAATTAGAAACATTAAAATATTCCTTTGATTAC
>NZ_SJDU01000912.1 GCF_005518285.1 Brachyspira catarrhinii
AAAGAAGACCCAGGCGCCAAGCATATAGATTTTAGTAGATATGAATATAATGGAAAACCTATCAAATTAGGCGGCGACAAATATGCATTAAGGGCGTATTCTCATTTTAGTGGAAACGGCTATAGTATTGGACTCACTACCAATGATTTTAATAACGGAGATAAAAATCAAACGGGAGAAAGTAAATATAGCCACACTAAAGAGCTTGTAAAAGCAACCGCAAAGGCAAACGGCTATCCCGCTATAACGGTTTTACCAGACGGAAC
>NZ_SJDU01000913.1 GCF_005518285.1 Brachyspira catarrhinii
AGATAGTCAAAATAAATCTAAAATATTAATGCTTATTACGGGATTTAAATCTTCGTATTTATTCTTTGCTTTCAAATTTGCAGTATAACTTTTTGCCCAATAATAAAGCCCACGATAAATAAACGCTTTATTTCCAACTCTTTGAATTTCAATTATTACGGTTTCTCCATTTTTAGTTTTTGCTCTAACATCGACAATAGTCTCTTTTCCATTAATCGATTCTTTTAAGTTGAAAGTGTTAAGAATAGTTACTTCTTCAAATCCTT
>NZ_SJDU01000914.1 GCF_005518285.1 Brachyspira catarrhinii
AAAAACAATTGCTAATTTTAGTAATATAGAAAATACAAAAATAGTACATGGAAGTAATAATAAATAAGCAAAAAGTCGCTCGCCATTCTGGTATATTAGAACGGTTTTTAGCGAAGATAAAATAGAAAAAGCTAAAAAACTGCACGCCGAATAGCTTTAGCTGTTCGGGTATATTAGTGCAGTTTTTAGCGAATATAAATGGAGCCAATAATTGAAATGTTAGAAATAGATTTAAACTTGAAATGTTAGAAATAGATTTAAACAAA
>NZ_SJDU01000915.1 GCF_005518285.1 Brachyspira catarrhinii
AGAAGCATGTACAGCCCGCATTCGCAAAGGACTGCATATTTATATACAAAATATAAAGTAGTTTTGAAACAGTGTATTTTTATATAATAATTAGCAAATATTCACAGTATTTATATAAAATTAAAAAATTGATAAATGTATTTAAATGAACATATTATGTATTTATATTAAAAACCAATATTTAAGTATTTTTATACACTTTTTACAAATAAATATACTTTTGTAAATAATACTTTAATAACATACCGTATATATGTAATTTTAAC
>NZ_SJDU01000916.1 GCF_005518285.1 Brachyspira catarrhinii
TGTGCTTTAGCAACGGCGATGACTATAAAAAATAATTTAGTTAAATCTTTTTTA
Source organism: Brachyspira catarrhinii (assembly GCF_005518285.1). Taxonomy (GTDB): domain Bacteria; phylum Spirochaetota; class Brachyspiria; order Brachyspirales; family Brachyspiraceae; genus Brachyspira; species Brachyspira catarrhinii. The sequence continues at coordinate 55 of NZ_SJDU01000916.1, forward strand.
ACTTCAATCAATTTCGATAACTTATCGGAGAAAATTAAAAATCTCCGTTTGGTTATAAATTTTAAATTTATTCACACAGGAGGAAATTATCTTATGAATAATTTCAAAAAAATTTTTACCTACGTGGTTGTAGGAGCTTTAGTTATGGCTTTATCTGTAAGCTGTAAGAATGAAGACAAAACGGGAGGAGGAAGCGGAGGAGTAGATTTAG
>NZ_SJDU01000917.1 GCF_005518285.1 Brachyspira catarrhinii
GGAAAAGTTAAGTTTAGATATGTGATAGATATGAAGACTTTAAATTAATTATAAAATGTGTTGTTAAAAAAATTTTTTTCATGTTTAATCCCTTGAGTAAAGGTAGCCTCGTAAATCTGCGGGGCAATCTTTACCTTAATATGAAAAATCAGAAAGAAGAAGGAGAAAAAATGTTAAAACAAATCCTAACAATTATTATTACGGTTTTTGCGTTAATTGGCTGTAATAATAATCAAAACGACAATCAAAGTCAAAACAATAATC
>NZ_SJDU01000918.1 GCF_005518285.1 Brachyspira catarrhinii
AATAACAGAAATAAGCCATACTATAGAAGAACAGTTTATTGGAATAGAACAGGTTAATAAGGCCGTTTCTCAAATGGATCATGTAACGCAGCAGAATGCAGTACTTGCAAGTGAAACTTCAAATTTATCAAATGAGTTATTAGATAAATCAAAAGAATTAAATGAACAAATAAGTTTCTTTAAATTTTAATTTATAAAAAACTGCTGCTGTTATTGAAAATTTATTATATTTACTATATTATTGTTAAATACTTTTTATAATTA
>NZ_SJDU01000093.1 GCF_005518285.1 Brachyspira catarrhinii
CTTTAACGCTTTCACTTTAACGCTTTCAATATTATCTCCCACAATTTCAATATTTTCTTTATTTGAAAAACCGAGTTTGAATCCCATTTTTATAGTCGGAATTAAATTATAATCGAAAGATATTATTTGGGAGGCGACATAATCCAAAGCCACCGCATCGGACGAAAGTAATAAAACATTCAATTTTTTCGGGTTTCCGCTTCTCGGACCATTTCCTTCCATCGCCATAATTCCGTCCATTATATATAATTTCGGGTTTATTAATTTATTCAAATCCAAAAGCATAGTCGAAAAATCGTCAAAATCTGGAAGTTTCAAATGATATTCCGCCTTTCTAAATCCCGGGATGCATCCGAATTGATTTTTTACCGCTCCCGTCATAACGGTTAAAGCATGAGATTTTAATTTTGGCAAACTTATTATTGTGTCGGCTTCGGCAATCGGTTTGGCTATAGTAAAACTTTTTTCTTTTATTCCTTCGTTAAAACTTATTCCGATTGGCTCGTCAAAATCGGCGTATTCAATTTTAAGTCTTTGCGCAACTTCGCTTATTCCAGATTTTTGAGCGACAGAAATTCCCTTTCCAATTCCCGGCGAATCTCCGTAAGATATTTTATTTATATTTTTTTCTTTATTATTTTCTTGCAAAATAGAAATTATAGCTTCAAAAACAATCGGATGAGTCGTGACAGATTTTTCCGCGGATTCTGAAGCGAGCAAATTCGGTTTAAGTAAAATTTTATCTCCGTATTTAATAAATAAATCGATTCCGCCAAGCAAATTGATTCCTCTATTTATCGCATCTTTAACTTTATTCAAATCATAGCTGTCGCATTTTATTAAAGCGACTTTTGTTTTATTTTCATTTTTAATCATAAAATTTCCTCATAAAATATCGTTTTTATAAAATTTAAATCTATTTTCTTTATAACGAATCGAAATATCTTTTTTAAATAAAGAAAATCGAATATAATTGAATCTGTATTTTACTTTTGAATAATATTCTTTAATAGAATTCGATTCTATCAAATCAATAAATTCTTTAGAAAAAAATTTATAATCTTTTTTATCAATATTTTTTATAGCTTTATTTAAAGTATTTTTTAGAATTTCAAAAATTTTTCTCTCTTCTTCGATATTAAAATTTTTCGTTCTGAAAGCAAGAAAAGCTTCCTGCTCGATATATTTCGCAAACGACAATGATTTATTTTCCCAAAAATTATATTCGCTATAAAATTCTTCCAAAATTTCAAACCATTTTTTTATCGCTTTTAACAATATTTTAGGCTCTTTAGTCGCTCTTTGAGAATCCTGTCCCGCTCTTTTAATATAATGATAACGAGCTTCATATTCAAAACTTATATTTTTTGCGAACATTAAAAGTTTATGCGAAAATATTCCGTCCTCGCCGGGCTGAACATTCAAAGGATAACGAACGGATTTATTTTCTTCCAATATCTTTTTTCTTATAAACATAGAACAAGTTGGAAGTGCCGAATGAAACCCTCGATTTTTATCTATTCTTTTATCCAAATTCCAAAAACTGCTCAAAACTACCAAATCGCTATCGTTTTTTTTCGCGTTGTTATAAAATTTTTCAAAAAAATCGTTGTCAATATAATCGTCTCCGTCTATACAAAATAAATATTCGCCTGTAGCTTTTTCTATTCCATCGTTTCTTGCTGCGGAAACTCCTTCGTTTTTTTTGTCAATTATGATTATTCTTTTGTCTTTTTTTTGATATTCTTTTAATATTTGCAAGGAATTGTCCGTAGAACCATCGTTTATGCAAATTATTTCCAAATTTTTAAATGTTTGATTAATGACGCTTTCCAAACAATTTCTTAAATATTTTTCCACATTGTAAATCGGTATAATAACTGTTATCATTTTATAGATTATACTAAAATATTAAGATTTGTCAAAAATTATGTTTAAGTTATTGCATTCCGATAATTGAATACTAACAAAAGTTATTTATTGAATTTTACTTCAATATAATATATATTGTTATATTATCAATCGACAAAATATTTATTTTATACGGATTAATTAAATGCATAAAAAGATAATATTTTTAATTTTATTTAGTTTGATTTTTAATTTAAGTTTGCTCGCTCAAAATATGCCCCCGACTCCTCCCGATAATCCAGAAGTTATTCCAATGAGCGAAATACATGAAGGGATGGAAGGCGTAGGTTATACGGTAATTCATGGAACTAATGTAGAGCCTTTCAAAGTAAAAGTTCTTTCGGTTTTAAGAAAAATGTGGAACGGAAGCGACGCGATATTGATAGAACTTGAAGGACTTAATTTGGAACATTCAGGCACTGTCGCGGGTATGAGCGGTTCTCCGATTTATTTTGACGGAAAAATTGCGGGAGCTTTGGCTTTCGGCTGGAATTACGCTAAAGACCCGATTGCTGGAGTCACTCCCATAGAAGAAATGTATAAATTATACAACGATACAAATGTTTCAAAAGTCGCTTCTATAAGCAAAAACTCTCTTCAAACTCCTTTAATGTTTTCGGGCTTCAACGGAAATTCTTTTTCTGAATATTCCGACAAATTCAAAGAAATGGGATTTTATCCAATGCAAGCTGGAGGCGCAATTTCGGACGAGACTCAAAGCGGAAAATTTTTATTCGGAGATTCTGTAGCTATAGTTTTGGTTGACGGCGATTTGTCAATAGCGGGAGTCGGAACGGTTTCGCATACGGACGATGAAAAATTTTTATTATTCGGGCATTCTATGTGGTCCAAAGGAAGATTAAGAGCGCCCGTTTCGAGAGCCTATATAAATCATATAATGGCTTCTGCTGCGTCTTCTTTTAAGATAGGAACGGCTTATTCAAACTATTTAGGCTACACAGTTTATGACGGAACCTTTGGAGTTTCGGGAGTTTACGGAGACATCCCAGAAAATACTATGATTCCCGTTAATTTGCAAGTGGAAGACCAAAGTTTTTTGAATAAAGAATTTAATTTTAGAGTATTAAACGACCCGACATATTTTTCTCATTTGCTTTCTATGGCGATTTACGAAGCGGTAACCTCGAGTGCGGGAAGCGAAGAGGACGGAGTATTTAGCGTAAGTTATGAAATAGAAACGGATTATTTTGAAGAACCTTATAAAGTAACCGACAGAATATTAAGCTATTCTTCAAAAGACGCTTTCAGAAGCGCTATAGAACAATTGATTGCTCCAGTAGATTTTTTCATTTATAATAATTTTAATAGAATTGGAATAAAATCAATAAAACTTTCTATAAAGAGAAGCGATTTAAAATACGCGTTTTTAGACGATATAACTTTACTTGAAACGCGAGCGGTTGCGGGAGAGACAATACATTTAAGAGTGGGAATTACTCCTTACGGAGAGGAAAAAACTTATATAAATATTCCCGTTAAACTTCCCGTTAATTTGACAACAGATATTTACAGTATTTATGCTGCAAACGAATATATATATAATTATGCCGAGCGGTTATTTATGCCGAATAAATATAAAATAAGAAATTTGGACGATGTTATGAGAATTTACGGCAAATCTTATGACGATAAGGCTTTGAAGGTTTGGCTCTATTCTTCTTCGCGCGGAGTTCAGATAGGCAAAGATTCTTTTCCTACTCTTCCAATTTCAAGATACGGCATCATAGCCGACAATTACACTTCGGATAAATCGGCGGTTATAAACGCTATAGAAGGAGAATATAATATGCCTTACTCAATATTGGGCTTAATGAAAATAGATATAATCATAGAAGGAGCGGATAAGTATGAAAATCGCTAAAATAATTTTAACAGTATTAATATTATCTCAAATTACGGTTTTTGGAGTTGTTACCAGAAATTATTCGAGTTCGAGAAAAGGGTTTTATAATAACGGAACTTATAACGGAATAATGCTTACGGAACAGGGTTCTTTGGTTTTAGCTCCGATTATAGAAAAAGACGGCGCTATTGACGGAAAATTTATTTGGAAAATATATCCTTCGACTGATGGCTCTATGTATGCGGCGATAAGCGGAAACGGAGCGGAATTATATAAAAGAAACGCGGGAGAAAGCGAATTTAATTTATTCGTCAAATCGACAAACGAAAGCGCGTTTACTTCGGTTATATCGGACGATTCGGGAAATATATACGCTGCGACAGGTCCCTACGCGAGAATAATAAAATACGATAACGCGGGAAACGAAATTTGGAGTAAAAATGTCGATGACACTTATATTTGGGATATGAAATTCGACAATAACGGAAATTTATACGCTGCGGCTGGCGGAAATAACGCTCGAGTATTAAAAATATCTTCAAACGGGAATATAACGGAAATACTTAAAACTGACGAACAGCATGCTATGTCTTTATATTTCGATTCTAAAAACAATAAATTATATGTTGGAACGGCGGGAAGAGGACTCGTTTTGGCTATAGACTTGGCAACTAATTTGGAAAATCCTTCTTCAAAAACTCTATACGATACGGCGCAAAACGAAGTTTACGCTATTACTATGGACAATATAGGAAATTTATATTTTGGAACGGCAACAAGAGAGCCTTCTTTTTTAATCTTGCCTTCGATAATAGACGGCGGAAAATCTGCGGACGACAGCGCAAAAGAATTTAGAAATTCTTTATATAAAGCCGATACGAATGGAACGGTTCAAAGATTATTTTTCTTGAATCAAACTTTGGTTTTCGCTTTAAGCAGCGATAACGACAATAATATATATTTCATTACTGGAGACAACGCCGATATTTATAAAATAAACGGAGACGATGGGCTTTTATCCTACATTGGCGGACTCGAAAATAAAACCCTCTCGACATTTTCGGCTACTAAAGACGGATTATATTTTGCGATATCGAAAACGGGAGAAATATACAAAATGCAAAATAATAATCTTTCGGAAGGAAGTTTTGTAAGCGATACATTGGATTTAAGACTTTTAAGCAAACTTGGAAGCCTAAACGCTATGACAACCGTTCCAGAAGGTTCGGATATATCTTTTGAAGTGAGGACGGGAAATGTGGCGAGAGTCGACAATACTTGGAGCGATTTTGTTCCCATTGCCGAAGACGGAAAAATCAATGTTCCAGACGGAAGATTCATGCAATTTAGAGTGACAATGAAAACCTCGAATTCCGAATCCATTCCCGTTTTAAGTTCTATGGATTTTACTTATATTGAAAATAATTTGCCTCCAGATGTTCTAAACGGCGGACTTACAACGCATTATAAACAGCAAAACGATTCCAACGAAACTACGAAAAGCCCGCAGCTTGAAGAAAGCGAAACTATGATTTATTGGAAAGGAAGCGACCCAAACGGAGACAAACTTATATACGATTTGGAATATAGATTAAAAGGCGAGAGAAATTATCGAAAACTTGCAAATAATTTGGAAAATCCTTACTTCAGATTTAAATCTTATTTGATGCCTTCGGGTATTTACGATTTCAAGATAACGGCAAGCGACAGACATGATAATCCGATAGATTTGGCAAAAACTAAAACTTTGGAAGTTCTTAATATAAAATACGATAACGATGCCCCAGAAATATTCGATTTTGCGGTTAGCTCGGAAGGAAATACAAGGAAAATAACTTTTAGAGTAGAAGATAAACTTTCTTTTTTGAAAACGGTTAGATATTCAACGATAACGGAAGAATGGCATTATATAATTCCAGACGATAAAGTTTTGGATTCTATGAGCGAGAATTTTACCATTATAATTGACGATGAAAATGCGGGTTCGATTACGATAGAAGTTTTGGATACGGAAGGGAATATTAAATTTTATTCTTTTTTGATTTAATAAAAATTGGAGACAAAATGAGTATTAATTGCGTATGGTGCGGTAAAGAAATCGAGGAAATCGAAGGACAGGCGACTATGGATACCTGTGACGAATGCGAAGATTTTTTTGAAGATAATATTGACAATATTGCAAAAACCCTAAACGAACTTTTAAGAGAAAACGAAACAAGCAAAAACGGTAAAAATAATGACGAGAAAAAAGCATGGATAAGCTACTCCCTCATAACTGCAATTCATATGTTGAGTTCAAAGCCTTATTTAGAGTTTAAGGATTCAAAATATAAAGAAAATTTGCCGCAATAATTTAGGAATAATAAAATTTATTTATTAACAACCAAACGATATAAGTCTTTATTATAATCTTTAGTCGATATCGTTTTATTTTCGTATATTAATTTTTTATATTTATCATCGTTATATTTGTCGCTTATAGAATTTTTATGTCTAAATCCGCCGTTCATTTTTAGAGAATATAAAATATCTCCAATCGTTATCGATTCGGGAGGACAACCCAATATATAAGATATTTTCGAGCCATCAACGGTTTTTATTATATACATAGCTTTTTCCAAACTTTCGGAAATTTCGTTTATTATAGTCGGAGGAGTTTTTAATTCTTTAGCGAGTTCGTAAACGGTGAAAGGTTTTTTCTTGTTAATAAATCTGTCCGCGATTGCATGCATAAACTCCAAAGCTATAACCTCTTTTTCGGCAAATGAAAGTTTAATATTCGTTCTGTCGACTCCGTAAGCTCTAAAATATTGAAGCGAATAAGTAAGTTCCGCTCCAAATAAAATTATTATCCAAATTATATATAAAAGCAAAAGCAAAACGGGGATTTGGGCAAAAGCGCTTGCGGAAGAAAACTCGGCGGGACTTATACTTGTGAGCATATTGTCTTCGTTACTTATTACTACGACATCGCCAATCTTAAAATTATACTTCATTAACTGCTCGAATACATTTGGAGAGAAATCTACAAAATTAAGCGTATTTGTGGAAATAACCTCTCTGTCGTAAGTCGGCGCGCTTAAACCGTTTCCTAAATTTTCGATTATTCTATAACTTATTCTTTCCAAAGTAATATTTGAAATATTTTTAGAAACCGAATTTATTTCTTTTACGACATATTCTATTTTATATTTATCGCTATCAAAAATTTGTTTATAATTTTTTACATTTAAATTTAACCTAAAATAAACGCTGAAAAGAGTTATTATGGTTATCGCTACCAAAAGAGAAGATATTGCCGCAAATACGCTTAATTTTGTAGATTTCTCTCCAAATGT
>NZ_SJDU01000919.1 GCF_005518285.1 Brachyspira catarrhinii
TTTCTCATTTTGAAATCTCCTTTGTAATTAATTAATTTTTTATAAATAACAGAGAATAATCTCTGAAACTTATCGAATTGAAAATTTTTGTTATCGTCATTGCGAGCGTGAGCGAAGCAATCCACACAGAATAGATTACTTCGGGCGCTGCCCTCGTAATGACAACGAATAATATCATAAATGCAAACAAAGAAACCTGCGATACTATGAAATTTACAAAAGACTTGCAATAAATGTGAATTAATGTTATAATTAGATAA
>NZ_SJDU01000920.1 GCF_005518285.1 Brachyspira catarrhinii
AACCGATATTTTTATATAAAGAATTTTAATAAATTTTTATAAATTTTTGCTTGACATTTTTATAAGTTTATTATATTATATACAGATTGAATAAAAAATTTAGTCATTACGAGGATTTGAAAAAATCCGAGGCTAAAGCCCGCCGTTGGCGAGTAATCCAAATTAGAATTGGTGCTTTTCTTAATAACAATGTGGCTTCAGCCCGTTGTGTTAACATTTCAGAGAGAAGCATGCAAGGGGTTCGCCATAGGCGTCCCGTT
>NZ_SJDU01000921.1 GCF_005518285.1 Brachyspira catarrhinii
CATTGATAAAGCTTAATAGTAAATCCTCGTCTCCTTTAAGTCCGAAAAAATAACGGATAAAATAATCGTTTAGCTTTTTTACTTCAATATTATCTTTCATAAAAATATTATAACAAAATATTTTAATTTGTCAAAATAAATAATTCAAAAAATTTTGATTGCTTCGTTCTAACTCGCACACGCTGTGTGCCTCACTCTGTTCGGCTCGCAATGACAGAAAAAATTCGGTCATTCGCCAGAGGCGTCCCTGCGGGAACGA
>NZ_SJDU01000922.1 GCF_005518285.1 Brachyspira catarrhinii
AGGAGGAAGATATGTCTCAATTATTAAAAGAAGACACGATTTTTGAAAAAGCGATAAATAAGTATAATTATTTTACCGACAACGAAGATTTGCTTAACGAATACGACAAACGGGAGGCTTATTTAGTTTATCAAGCAAGTTTAATGCGAGGCTCAAGAGAAGAAGGCAGAGAAGAAGGAAAACTCGAGGGCTTAAAAGAAGGACAAATTTCAATGGCAAAAGCAATGAAATCTAAAAATATGGACATTAATCTTATA
>NZ_SJDU01000923.1 GCF_005518285.1 Brachyspira catarrhinii
CGTTAGGCGGAACTTTCATACCGCTTGTGCCGCTCGCTTCCAAAGGTCTTCTTGGATTATTAAGCCAAACATCCACGCCTTGAGTCATATATCTTGCAACATTTATATCGTAATCTTCCAAAAATACTATATGGTCTCTAAATTCTTGTCTTCTGCATATTTCGGCTATATTTTTGATTAATTCTTTACCGCCGTTATCATGAGGATGCGCTTTTCCCGCGAATATTATTTGAACGGGACGATTCGTGTCGTTTAC
>NZ_SJDU01000924.1 GCF_005518285.1 Brachyspira catarrhinii
ATTTTAATAAAACAATATCTTTATCGCATAATTTTCCTTTATAAAATAAAATTCCCGCTATTTCTATTTCTTCGATATTTTCGATTTTGCTTTTCAAGTTTGTTATTTCAGAATCCATCGCTCCTATTATAGCTATAGTTTCCATTGTTTTCCTCTTCGATTTAATAATTTTTAAATTTTGAATAATAATTAATAATAAAAAATAAAGTTAGCGGAGCTATAAGCCGCATTCTGTCTTGGATAAACATTTATCTT
>NZ_SJDU01000925.1 GCF_005518285.1 Brachyspira catarrhinii
AAAGTAAATACTAAAGTATTTTATTATAAACGGATTTTATAATATTGTCATATAAAAAATATTATAAAGCCTAGGTATATAATCTTTGTGTGAAATTTATAATTTTTTACTCTTATAAAGCAATTTTGTACAAATATAATATATAATAACATATGTTTGTATATGTCGATATTAATATGTATAATATTGTATTATATAGATTTTAATTTTAATAATGGTATAATATGAAATACAAATAATAATTATTGGAGC
>NZ_SJDU01000926.1 GCF_005518285.1 Brachyspira catarrhinii
TAAATTAATCTTTATTTAATCCAATGGTATGCTTTAAAGTTTAAAGTTAATTTAATGGTTAATCCCGAGGTCATTAAATGAGCAACTTCGCTTGATAATGCATAACCGCTATTTAATTTTTTAAATTTCAAAGTGAAAGTGCAATTTGTGGTATTGCTAATTGTCGGCGGAGTAGAATTATAATATATATCAGAAACACTTCCAAAATATTCTTTAAATTGTGGAGTTCCTCCTATAGCGGCTGCTAATAC
>NZ_SJDU01000927.1 GCF_005518285.1 Brachyspira catarrhinii
AAGCATGCAAGGGGTTCGCCATAGGCGTCCCGTTGGGAAAACCCCTTGTTATAAGGATTGGATTGCTTCGCTCACGCTCGCAATGACAGAATAAAATAGCTTGACAAATTTATAAAATTTGTTATTATATAAATAGATTAAATAATAAAAAATAAAAACAGTTTTCAAGCTAAGCGGTTTTTATTGAACTATAAAGAAAAAGGATAAATTAGAAAATGGCGGAGAAAACATACTGTAAATTACAATACTGT
>NZ_SJDU01000094.1 GCF_005518285.1 Brachyspira catarrhinii
ATGTTTTGAGAAAATTATTGTAATAAGTTTTAGTAATTTTTTGAGGCGACTGTTTTCGGTGAATACAAAAAAGATTGAAGGAAAGAAAATTACTTACTTAAATATATTAGGATTGAAATTTAAATTTTAAAAAATTTTTAAATAAATAAAAAAATTAAGGAATAGATATGATACTAATAACAGGCGGAGCGGGATATATTGGAAGCCATACGATTTTAAATCTTATCGAAAAAACAGATTATAAAATAATTATTTTCGACAATTTGGAAAACGGACATATTGAAACCGTCAATACTTTACTTGAAATAAATTCAAAACGCCAAAGGCGGGCAGACGCCAGAATAATTTTTGAAAAAGGAGATTTGAGAAATATTGAAGATATAGAAAATGTTTTTAATAAGCATTCTATAGACGGCGTTATTCATTTTGCGGCTTTCGCTTTAGTCGAGGAGAGCGTTAAAAATCCTTCAAAATATTATAGAAACAATATTTACGGAACATTAAATTTGCTCGACACTATGATTAAACATAATGTTAAAAGAATAGTTTTTTCTTCCACTTGCGCTACTTATGGCAACCCACAATATACGCCGATAAATGAAAAACATCCTCAAAATCCTATTAATCCTTACGGCTATTCCAAACTTGCTATAGAGCGAATAATGGACGATTACGATAAAGCCTACGGTTTAAAATCAATAAGATTAAGATATTTCAATGTTGCGGGAGCGGACGAGAAGGGAAGAATCGGCGAATGGCATGAACCCGAAACTCATTTAATTCCAAATATATTGAAGGCAAACGATGTAAAAACATTCACAATTTTTGGTAACGATTATGACACGAGAGACGGAACTTGCATAAGAGATTATGTTAATGTATTGGATTTAGCTGAAGCTCATAGATTAGCCTACGAATATTTGCTTGAAGAAAATAAAACTGATGTATTTAATATTGGAACGGGCGAAGGTTATAGCGTGAAAGAAGTTTTTGACGCTTGCGAGCGAGTTTTGAAAAAGAAAATACCCGTTGAGGTTAAAGGTAGACGAGCTGGAGACCCTGCGGTTTTATATGCTGATATTGGGAAGGTAAAAAATATTTTGAATTGGAAACCTGAAAGAAGTTTGGAAGATAGTATTAAAAGTAGTTATTTATATTTTTGTAAAAATAAAAAGTAATAGGATTATGGAATGAGTATTATTGATAAAATATTTAATTATAGCGAAGATTACAGATATAAAACTTGGAAAATATTTGGAATAAAATTTTCGGTAGTTAAAAAATATAATTCTAAAAAAATAAATATTTACGAAGAGATTAAAAAACATGAAATTATTTCTTTCGATATATTCGACACTTTACTGATTCGCCCTTATGTTAAACCGACAGACTTATTTTTGCATATTGAAAAATTATATAAGATTAAAGGATTTCATAAAAATCGAATATTGGCGGAAAAATCGGCGAGAGGAAAATATATTGATAAAGAAGAAGTTACATTAAACCAAATCTACGAAGAGATTGACGAAAAATATAAACCATTCAAAGAAATTGAAATAGAATTGGAAGAGAGAATATTAACCATTCATAAAGAAAATAAAGAAATATACGATTACGTTTTAAGTTTGGGCAAAAAGATAATAATAGCCTCCGACATGTATTTGCCTAAAAATGTTATAGAAAAAATACTTATAAAAAATAATTATACGAATTATTATAAGTTATATTTATCTTCCGATTTGATGCTTACAAAAGCTTCGGGCAATTTGTATAAATATATTATAGAAGATTTAAAAGTAGAACCTTCGAGTATAATGCATATTGGAGATAATTTTCATTCGGACTTTAATAATCCAAAATTGTATGGAATAGATTCGGTTTATATAGAAAAAATAATCGACACTTTTTTGGAAAATAATATTAGAGCGAAAAAATTATTGAATGAAAATAAAAATAATATTGGAATTTCTATTATGCTCGGAATATCCGCTTTTAGTTGTCTTAATAATTTTAATAAAAATGAAAATAAAGAAAATAATTATTGGCGAAATTTCGGATTCGTTTACGGAGGTCCCGCCGTATTTTCTTATATGAATTGGCTTAAAAAACAAATTATAAAAGACAATATAAACGAAGTTCTTTTTGTGGCAAGAGACGGATATAGTTTGAAAAAAGTATTCGATTTGATAAAACCCGAAAGCGTAAAAACTCATTATATATACGCTCCAAGAATTATTTATTATTTGATAACATTGGATTTTGATATGCATTTTAAATATTATCCTATCGAAAGTTTTGAATTAATAAAATCGGTTATAGAATATTACAAAGATAAAGACGAATATTTACAGAAAAATACTCCAAAAATAACTTCCGCTACACAAGGTTATAAATTTATATTAAGCAATATTGAAATATATAAAAAACTTGCAAAATTAGAATATCAAAATTATAGAGAATATATAAATTCTATTGATATTAACGGTAGTAAAATAGCGATAGTTGATACATGCAGTTTTTTTATATCTTCTCAAAGATTAGTAAGTTTATTTTTAGGCAAGGAAAATATTATCGGATATTATTGGTATTCATTATTAAAAGAAAATCAAAATTATAGAATAAAATCATTTCAAAAAATAAAAAAACATTTATTTATTGAATGGAACTTAATGGAATTTTTTATGACCTCGCCAGAACCTCCGATAAAAAATATAGTTGACTCAAAACCTTTATATCATATACCCAATAAATACGAAGAAAAGCGAATGGATATATATCCGTATGTTTCCGATGGAATAGTAGAATTTTTTAAAATTGCTAAAAATTGTTTCAGAGAATTGGAATTATTCATTAATTATAAAGAAATAGTAAAATGGATTAACATGCTTGCATGCATTCCGAGAGAATATGATAAAAAATATATAAAGAATATAAAACATAATTGGAGTGTTGCTAATAATAAATATATTCCTTTAATTCAAAGATGGTTTATTAAAGAAAGCGGTAAAAAATATTATTTGTTTTCTTTTATTCCATTTTTAAGAAAAGAGAAATTCACGGGAGGCGAAATAAAATATTATCTTTTTTCGTTTATTCCAATTATGAAAATAAAAACTATAGAAAATAAGAGAAAATATTATTTATTTATGATATTTAATATTTTGACAATTAAATAATTTATTTAAGGAGAAAAAATATGGAAAAGAAATATATTAATTTTTGTTTATGCGGAGATAATAATTTTATCATTCCTATAACGGTAGCCATAACTTCAATTTTAACTAATATTGATAAATCAAGAATAGCAAGATTTTTCTTACTTACCACAGGTTTTAGCGATAAAGAAATTAATACGATATTAAAATTAAAAAAGAAATATAATTTTGAAGTAGTAAATATACCCGTAGAAAACTATATTAATCTTTTTGATAAAATAGATATTACAAAATGCAAAATACCTTATGTGTCTTTAGCTACTTATTATAGGTTTTTAATGTTTAAGATATTGCCCGAAGATGTTGATAAATGTTTTTATATAGACGGAGATATGATTGTAGACACGGATTTATCTATTATATACGATAATTTAACCGAAGATAAACTTGCATTCGCAGTCGTAGAACCTTTGGCTATGCAACATAGAAAAAGTATATTATCTCATTGTTATGAATTGGAATATTTTAAAAACTTCAAAAACGATTGTTTAAAATATCCGTATATTCAAGCGGGTTTCTTTTTAATTAATCTTAAAAAAGCAAAAGAAAAAAACATATTCGAGCAACTTATAGATTTTATTACTATATGCCCTAATACGCCGTATGTAGACCAAGATGTTATAAACGCGGTTATAGGACAGCAATATTCTGATTTAATTAATTATTTAGAACCATCATATAATGTATTTTGCAATATGGATTATAAGCAACCTTTTAACGATGCTTTTTATAGCGAAGAAATAATAACAAAGTCGTTTAAAAATCCAAAAATTTATCATTATGGCGGAGAGTGGAAACCGTGGAATACAACATTAACTATGCATCATTACGATGTGTGGTGGAAATATTTAAAGTTATCTCCGTATAGAAAAATGAAAAATCCAAAGAAGAAAATTATAGGGGTTATGGAAAATGATAGGTATAGGGTGTATAAGATATTTTTCATGAGGATTAGTATTAAAAAATAATTTATGTTATTCCTAATAGCGTTTTTGGATATTAATACGGAGAGGGATTATATGGTAGCGAGGTGTTTGTGGGAAAATAAGTAATTAATATAAAATATTATTGCTCTTTATCTTTATCTTCTTTTATATCGTTATAACTACTATTATAAAAATTGCAGTTATGATAAGTGTTACCTTGAGTATTATTCACATCTCTATTATTTTGGTAGTTATTATCTTTGTTCTGCAAAGTATAAGATTTTTTATTATTTTTCTTAAATATATTTTTACTACTATTGATATTAATAATAAAAGCAAATGCAACAATAAAAAAGACGCCTACAATTATACTTATATATTTAAATAAATCTATATTAAACTCTATAATACCTCCAAAATATTTTTCCATGAATATTTTTATTGTATTAATATTCTTAAATATAATAAATTCTAATATAGATATTAACGCTGAAATTAATATTACGCAAGCAATTTTTTTAATTTTAATATTTCTTCTCTTAATTTTTCTTTCTCTACTCGCTCTAAATATATCATAGTATTTATAGATTTTATCTTTTGTTTCTTTTTCCTTTATAAGCCTTTCATTTTCTTTTAAAACTTCGTTTTTTTCTGCATCAGATTTTTCTTTAGCCTCTTTTAGTTTTTCATTTTCTATATTGGTTTTCTCAACCTTTTTATTGGTTTCTTCTATTTTTTTATCTTTTTCTTTTTCTCTTTCTCTTATATAAGTTAGTGTTTTTTTATGGTCACTTCCATTTTTATAATAAAATGTTTTCTATCTTTGTCATTAATAAGGGCTAATAACTCATCTTTTTCTTCTTCATTAAAGCTTGTTTCCGAAAGAGTTTTATTTATAAAATTCATAAATTCTGAAGATAATATAGGCGAATAAGAATTAATTATAAATATATCTATTAATTTAATATTAGATATATTAGATATAATAGTTTCTAATAAAAGTAGGTTCATAAATGCATTTACATTCATTATAGGGTTATATAAAGTATAATCGGTTTTGAATGCGGTATTATTTATTATCGCTCTTTGATAAGTTAAAAAAATTTCTTGCATATTGCTTAATTTATTTATTTTGGTTCTATTGTTTTTATTGAAACATTTTATAATTGTTGCATCGTATAAAGTTTGTTTATCTTTTATATTTCTATAATCTCCTTTTTGCTCATTTAAATTCTTTCTAAATCTATGAATTTTTTCACATAATTCCTTATTTGTTTCAATATCTATTAAATGCATTCCTTTTTTTATTTTGATATTATTTTCTTCTATTTTTCTAATTACTATATTTTGTATATTTTGAAGCGGACAACTCATTATATCAACTACTTTTTTATTTGAATAATCAAAATGCACCATATAATAAAAAGAACTTTTCATATCAACGCTATTTGCTGGTATATTTCTAGCATTATTTATATGTTCAAGTATTAAATCAATAGTTATTTCATGTATTGCTATATCAAATTTAAATTCTTTTAATGTTTCTAATATTAGCAAAGCGCTATCAAAGTATATATATTCGCACCATCCGAATATATTACTAATAAAAATATTATCCAAATATATTATTGGTTTTTTATCGTCAATAAAGTTGCTATTTTTATAATTTTGAATTGACTTTAGTATAGCCATTCCTTTAACTATATTTTTGAATATATCTATATAACTTTCTCTTCTTTCATAACATTCGCTTAATACATTTGCTATATTTTTATCTATATCTGAATAAGATAGCAGTGTATCTTTATCATTAACGGTAAATGATTTCATAAAAAATTTATATAAATATTCTAAAATATCTTCTTCTAACGATAGCTCCTTATTTATTTTATCTAAAATAAATGATTTTAACCCTTTTATTTTATTTTGATTTGATAGATACATATATCTATATTCATTAAGTTTATTATTTATTTCATTATTATTTAATAAATTTAAAGAATAGCTTTTATTACTTTTATTATATTTTAAAGAATTAGACGAATGATGAAAATAATCAACTATTTTTTCTGATACATTAGTTTTATAATCAAATAACTCATTTATATATTCTAGCAACTCTTGTTTTGATATTTCTTTAGCATTATATATAGCTATAATTATTATTGGCTCTAATAGAAGATATTTAAATCTTTCTTTGTTAAGTTTTTCTTTATAAAAAGATGATAGCATTAATACATTTATAAACTTTTCTTCATAATTCATTGATTATTAACTCCTAAAGATAAATTAACCGCTTATATTTATTAAGTATAGTAATTATTTTATATTTGTCAAGTTAATTATTCAAAGATTATCAAAGAGATTCTTCAATTTTTAGCGAAATTGATACCTTTTTGTAAATATTGCGATATAAAGAATAGAAAGGACGGCATAACTTGGAAAACTTCAACGAAGAGGATTGAGGAATATTTATAACCTAATATAGGTGTAGGCTATAATTAAAGTTTTTCTATTTCGTCAATACTTAATCCCGTAGCTTTACTTATAGAGGCGTTATCCATATTCATTTGTTTTAAGGTTTTGGCTATTGAATATTTTTCGTCTTTTATGCCTTTTTCAATTCCTTCTTTTATTCCTTCTTCTCTTTCTTTCGATAGCATCAACTTTTGTCCTACCAAAAAAGCGTCTCTAGCGTAATAAGCTCGCATCAATTTATCGTCCGAAGTAAATCGTTTGTATTCTTCTATCGCTTTTGTCATAATTGGATTTGCCTCCTTGGCTACTGCCCGCTTTTAGCGAGTTCTTTTTCAATTAATTCTAAATTATTACTCGTGAAAAATTTCATCCAAGTTAATAATTTATTTTTCTTTAATTCTTCAATGGTAGAATTTTCTAAAATATCAATAAATCTTTGAACTTCGATTAAATGCATTTGAATAT
>NZ_SJDU01000928.1 GCF_005518285.1 Brachyspira catarrhinii
ATATTCTGGGTTAGTAATAAAGCCTAACTCTATTAAAGTGGAAGGCATAATAGAACCTTTTAATACATAAATTATGATATCTATAAAAATAACTGATTTATTATAATTTATAAGCATTCATTTATTATGTATCTAAAAAATAAAATTTCGTCAAACATATTTAGCTATTTGCATATATTAGCCAAGATATAAAAATACATAAATCTTATAAATTAAAATACTATATATAATCTTATATTAATGTATAAA
>NZ_SJDU01000929.1 GCF_005518285.1 Brachyspira catarrhinii
CTTCGGCAAGGTGCCTTTCGGCATAAACTGTTTTTATTGGTCTTATTTGCTGAGAAACGAAATACTCATCTCCGTATTCATCATCTACTTCGTTAAGGTTTTCTAGTATCCGCCATTCATTTCTAGTGAGAACACCATTATTTAATTTTATTTGGTTCGCCTGCTGCCTTGTAAGAGTATCGCCTCTCAAAAGTCCGTCCAAATTAAACTCTATATTATATTTTTTTCTTTCTAAATTATTTAATA
>NZ_SJDU01000930.1 GCF_005518285.1 Brachyspira catarrhinii
GAATATAGTAAAAGTAAATAATTATTTACTTTTACTATATTTTCTATTCCTCCAAGCAAAGGAAGAAGCAGAACAGTTTTTACTTTCTGACTTTCTAATAATTTTCTCAAAGCCTCAGCAAGCAGACTGGCATCTGTACCTACTACTATATGAACCTCTGTAGCACTTATTTTCTGTACAGCTGGGTAATATTTTTTTATCTCATCAGCATTAACTTTATTCATATCTTTTACTTCAAGTCTAA
>NZ_SJDU01000931.1 GCF_005518285.1 Brachyspira catarrhinii
TAAAGAAATTTTATTATTTTGGATTGCCACGCTTCACTTCGTTCGCCAAAGGCGGGCTTTAGTCTCGCTCGCAATGACAGAATAAAAAGAGCTTGACAAATTTATAAAATTTGTTATTATATAAATAGATTAAATGATAATGATAAGGAATAAAAACAGTTTTAAGCAAAGCATTTTTTATGATAGGATTAAGAAATAAAAATTACGGAGCTTTTAACAACTTTAGTTGGTAAAACTTTTAGC
>NZ_SJDU01000932.1 GCF_005518285.1 Brachyspira catarrhinii
ATCGCCATGTGGCGCACAGCGTGTGCGATTTTGTTTTTTATATCTGTCATTGCGAACGATAGTGAAGCAATCCAAAATAATAAAATTTCTTTTTTGTGGATTACTTCGGTCGTTCCACTCCCTCGTAATGACAATATTTTTCCTGTCATTGCGAGCCGAATGAAATGAGGCGTGGCAATCCAAATAACAAGCAAGGAAGCCTGCAAAATATTTATAAATAATTTTGTGAAGTGAAAAAGTTT
>NZ_SJDU01000933.1 GCF_005518285.1 Brachyspira catarrhinii
CAGCTTCTCTAAATGTACAATCAAATACTGTAATATTTCCTATCATTATTTTCCTCCTAAATTTGATATAAACTCTCCAATAATAAGTTCAACATAATCAATCATAGAATCATCAATTCCAGGATAAACCCCAATCCAAAAAGTATTATTCATAATAAAATCAGAATTTATCAAATTTCCTATTACCCTATAATTTCTTCCAATCATATAAGGCTGCTTGATAATATTACCAGCAAATAATA
>NZ_SJDU01000934.1 GCF_005518285.1 Brachyspira catarrhinii
TTAAATGCATGCTTTTTTTCTGTAATTAAAAATAATTAATTATTATAAAATGAAACAGAAATAATAAATTATATATGGTAATCATTATTTTTTCACTAAAAATAAATTGTAAATATTTATTGACAAAAAAGAAAATTAATATTACTATTCCTACAAAATATTGTCTATTATAGATAGAAGTAGAATATAAAAATAATTAAAATTCAAATAAATTAGGAAATTATATTATGAAAATAAAGTT
>NZ_SJDU01000935.1 GCF_005518285.1 Brachyspira catarrhinii
CCAAGAAACAATATTATCATTCATAGCCTCTATTTTTGATTTCAACTCACTCAAATAATCGTCTTTGAAAGCGATCATATCTGAATTAATAGACTCTAATTTAGCATTAGCATCATTAATATATTCATCTTTCCAAGAGGATATATCACTCTCCATGGAATACATTTTTTCTTTTAATTCATTAATAGAATTTTCAAATTTCAACTCTGTATCAGATTTTACATTTTCTATTTCACTTCTT
>NZ_SJDU01000936.1 GCF_005518285.1 Brachyspira catarrhinii
ACGCTACGGGAACAATAACGGGTATTACTGATACGGATAGCACGACTTTAACGGCAGATGATTTCGTTTATAGCGGAACTGATTTGACTTTGAAAGACGATGCGACTACGAGAGCTAAAATTACTTGGGATGGGGTTGATACTAAAAAAGTTAAATTGACTTTCACATTAACGCCCGCAAACGACAAAGTGGATTTGACGACTACAACGCAAGATGTAGATATTGAAATCGGAAAATTCA
>NZ_SJDU01000095.1 GCF_005518285.1 Brachyspira catarrhinii
AATATAATAATTTTATCAATTAATTAATCTAAAAAACATTACCAAATCGGAGCGGAATTTTATGGACGAGGACTTTAAAGACTATGTATATAGGTTTCATAAATGCATGCAAAAATTGGATTTAACTTTTGATAAGTATGCAAAAACATTCAAACTTACGCATACAAATTTTAAGATTTTATTAAATATTTTTTTTGCTAAAAATATTTCTCAAAAAACGCTTTGCGAAATTCTTACTCTTCCAAAACAAACGGTAAACGCCTCTATAACTTATTTTTATAGAAAAGGCTATATAAAATTGATTGAAAATCCAGAAAATAGACGAGAAAAAATCATTCATTTTACGGATAAAGGAAAAAAATATTCCGAAAGCGTTATTTCTAAATTTGCAGAAGCTCAATTTAAGATTATAATGGAAAATAGATATAAAGATATGAAAATATTTATTGATACTATGGAAGATTTTGTTGAATTATCTTCAAATTCTATAGAAAAAATTATAGCAGAATTAAATAAATAAATATACTTAATTTTTAAATTAAAAGTATATCTAATATACTTTTAATTATTTTTTACCTTGACTTATTTTTTATGGTTATATATAATATATAAGTCTATTAATTAGACATTATATATTATTTTACCTATATTTTATAAAATACGGAGGATTGCTTATGATAGACACAAGTTAATAAAAATTTAATAAACTAAAAATTTATTAAAAAGCGTTAAAACAAATTTAAAAAAATTAAGGAGATTATAAAATGCATAAAAAAATCAAAAAAACATTAGTTATAGGCGTAGCTTTAATATCCGTTTGTATATGCGGTAATTACGCTTTGGCTAATAATAATTCAGAAGATTATCAATTAGAAACTGCGGGAAATATCGAAATATACGATATGAACAAAAATAATACGGCTAAAATTGTGGAAGGCGATTATAAATTTATGCCTCCTCCAAAATCTCCGTATCCGAAAAAACCTTGGCCGCCAGTTGTTTGGTAATCTAAAAAATTAATAAAAAATAGGAGAATTAAAATGACTAACAAAATTAAAAATATTAAAATTAAAAACATAAAAATCGAGGAGAATAAAATGAAACTATTAAAAAATATTTTAGCCTTAACTTTGGCTATAATTTCAATCAATGCATGTGGCAAAACTACAGACCCAAACGGAGAAAAAGATAATTCGCTTAAAGCGAGTTTAACGAGTTCTGGGGAGTTAGCCGTAGAAAGTCAAGCGGACGCTTTGGTTATAAAGCAAACGGATAATACGGACGACACTTATATAACTTCCGTAAAAACGGGAAATAGCGAATATACTGCGACCGTTAAATCGGAAGTAAAAGGTTATGAAGTTGTTATGGTATTTGAAAATTATTCTTTATTTCCAAGTAAAATAACGATTAAAAACGGAGAGGAAAGTTTAAGCGGAGATATAACAAATTATAACGAAGCAGAAAAAACTTTTGATATATCTTGGAAAGAAACGGACGGAACAGAGATTTTTACTTTTAATGGAATAAAATTAAAAGGCGAAGTTGATAATTCAAAATATCAAAGTTCTGACGAAGAAACCTATCAGCTTAAAACTATGGTAAACGGTTCGATAGTTTCCGATAGCGTAAATACCTATGTAGATGAAAATCCTATAATGGCAAGGGCATGGTGGAAAAAATTATTAAAGGCTTTCGCTATTGTTGCAGTAATAGTTTTTGGAATTTGCACTGGCGGAACAGGAGTAATATTCTTCTAAATTATTAATAAAACGATAGGCTTGTTTTATCAATGAAAATTAAATTTAGAATTATTATAAAACGAGCCTATTCTAAAATAATCTTATAAAGTTTTTAATAACTAAGATAAAATATTAAATTTGTTAATTTTAAGGAGAAAATAAAAATGAGATTAAAAATATTTATTATAGTTTCTTTTTTAGCGGTTTCGAGCGCTCTATTTCCCGCTTTTGAATTTGAGCTTTTGCCTAAATTGGGATTTGCCGACAGTTGGACGGATTTAACTAAAGAAGTATTTGAGCCAAGAGTAAATATAAATCTTCAGATTGGATATGAATTCCCAATAAATAGAGGCATATTCAGAGGTTTCGGGGTTTTATTCGATTTTGGAATTGATGCAAATACTCTTTCTATAGCAAACCCAAACGAAAATTATAAAATAAATCAAATAGACGCTGGCGGAATATATACGGGATTGGCTTTTAAATTCGTTTTAAATGAAAATCCATCTTCTATAGTCGATTTGGCTTTTGGAGTGGCTTCGGGCGTAAAATTTATTCCTATTATTGACGACTTAAATATAAAACCAAATAAAGTTCCGTTTTCGCCTTATGTTCGTTTGTTTTTAGAAGATAGAATTTATACTACCGAAAAAATAGCTGTCGTTGTCGGACTTGATATTTTTTACGAATATATGTTTTTCGATAAAAGCGACAGAAACAGATTATTTGCGGGATATAATATAAATCAGCACCATTCGGTTGGAGCTAATTTTACAATAGGGCTTCGTTTCGGAAAAAGATAATAAATTAAACGATTAAAAATCATAACATTAAAAAAGGATTGTCTATTAATTTAGTCAGTCCTTTTATTTTTGCTTCGTTATTTTTATTGACATAAATATAATTTAAAATATAATTTCGTTCAATAATTTTAAACCGCAATAAAAGATTTTAAAAAATTAAAAATTAAAGAGGGTTTGAAAATGAAGAAAATATTTTTTATTTTATCTATTATTTTTATTATCGTTTGCGTTTCTTGTTCAAATGACAAAAATGTCGATGCGATATATGTCAACTTGGGAGCGGAGCCGAAAACTATCGACCCCGCTTTGAATATCACTTTGCAAGGCTCGACTTATGTTACGCATTTATTCGAATGCCTTACGACAAAATATAAGGATATAGCGATTCAACCAGGCGCTGCGGAAAGCTGGGATATTTCCGAAGACGGCTTGACTTATATATTTCATTTGAGAACCAACGGCAAATGGTCGGACGGGAAACCTTTGACAGCGCATGATTTTGAATATTCTTGGAAGCGAGTGGTAAATCCCGATACGGCAAGCGAGCCGAGTTATTTATTCGAACCTATTCTTAATTTTTCAAAAGTAAATTCGGGCGAGATGAATGTCGAAGAGTTTGGAATTAAGGCTTTGGACGATTTTACTTTAGAGGTTAAATTGGAATATCCTACGGCGTATTTTTTGGAATTGGTTAACTTGCCAGTTTTTTCGCCCGTTAGAAAAGATATTGTGGAAAAAAATCCAGACGATTGGACAATGAGTCCCAGAACTTGCGTGGGAAACGGCGCTTTTAGAATGCTTGAAAGAAAACCAGACGAAAGCATAACGGTTGTAAAAAATACGAATTATTGGAATAGCGACACAATAGTAGCCGAAAAAATAAAATTCGTTTTAATGGATAATCCAAACTCTGCGGTTGCGGGAGTGAAAGAAGGAGCTTTGCATTTTTCCGACACTTTTCCTTGGCAGGATATAGACAGTTTAAGAGTGGAAGGTTTGATTGATATTGCCACGAGAATCGGAACTCAATATTACGCTTTAAATACGACAAACGAAATTTTGAAAGATAAAAGAGTGAGACGAGCTTTATCTTTAGCTATAGACAGAAATTATATAGTAAAAAATATAGTTAAATCTGGAAAACCCGCTGGAGCTTTAGTGCCGAGAGGAGTGACGGATATTGAAGGAGATTTTAGAGAAAACGCGGGAGAATATATAAGCGTTGACCCGAAAGATTACGATAACAATGTCGCGGAAGCGAAAAGATTAATGGCAGAAGCGGGATACCCGAACGGCGAGAATTTTCCCGTTTTAGAATTCTATGTTACATTTAATAACGATATTCCGATGTTTGAAGCCGTGCAAAATATGTGGAAAGTCAACTTGGGAATAGACATTAAACTTACTCAAATGGAATTCGCTCCTTTTATTAACAAATTCAGAACGGAAAGAGATTATACTATGGCGGGAACGAGTTGGACGGGAAGCTATAACGACCCGACTACATTTTTAGGAATGTTCGTAAGTTATTCTTATAAAAATCATTCTCTATTTACGAACAAAGATTTTGACAAGGAAATTCTTACGGCGTCAAAAACTATAGACCAAAATATTAGAATGCCCGCTTTACATAGAGCGGAAAAAATTCTTATAGAGGACGAAGCGGTTATAATTCCAATTTATTATTACGAGCCTCCAGTATTGAAAAGTCCAAATTTGAAGGATGTTTTTTATATTCCTTTTGCGCAATATAAATTTTCTTATTCTTATTTGGAGAAATGATTTTTTATTAAAATTTTTTGGGGTAAGATATTTTTAATATATGTCGAAAAAATTGAAGAATATACAAAATAGAGAGTAATTTTTATTTTCTAAATTTAATTAAATACATTTTAAGGATTGATTATGACTTATAAAGAAATTATAGAAGTTGCAAAAGATTGTATGGGTTTTTGTAAAGCCTGTCCTATATGCAATGGCAAAGTTTGTAAAAATTCTATGCCCGGACCTGGAGCGAAAGGAATAGGAGATGTCGCTATCAGAAATTACGATAAATGGAAAGAGATAAGACTCAATATGGACACTATAGCCGAAAATAAAGATATAGACGCTTCTTTTGAATTATTCGGAAAAAAATTTAAATACCCGATTTTTGCGGGACCAGTCGGAGCTGTTCAATTGCATTACGGCGACAAATATACGGAAGAAGAATATAATAATATAATGCTAAAATCATGCAACGATTCGGGAATTGCCGCTTTTACGGGAGACGGAGTCAATCCAAATGTTATGATTGCCGCTACTACTATGATAAAAGAACAAAACGGCATGGGAATTCCTACTGTTAAACCATGGAATATAGATATAATAAAAGAAAAAATGAAATTGATTTCGGATTCAAACGCTTTCGCTGTCGCTATGGATATTGACGGAGCGGGACTTCCTTTTTTGAAGAATCTTACTCCAAAAGCTGGAAGCAAAACTATTGAAGAATTAAGAGAGATAAAAGAAATTGCAAAACGCCCTTTTATAATCAAAGGAATAATGACGGCAAAGGGAGCGATTAAAGCGAGAGAATCTGGAGCGGACGCTATAATAGTTTCAAATCATGGCGGAAGAGTTTTAGACCAATGCGCATCTACGGCGGAGGTTTTGCCCGAGATAGTTGACGCAGTTGGAGGAACTATTAAAATTTTAGTCGATGGCGGAATAAGGAGCGGAGCGGATATATTGAAGGCTTTAGGAATTGGAGCGGACGGAGTCGTTATCGCGCGAACTTTCGTTATAGCTTTATACGGAGGAGGAGAGGAAGGAGTAAAATCCTATATTAATCAGCTGGGGGCGGAATTGGAAGACGCTATGACGATGTGCGGAGTTCATAGTTTAAAAGAAATTAACAGAGATATAGTGAGATTCTAATTCTAATAAATCTAATAAACAATCCCGCCACATAAAACTTCATCGTTATCATAACAAACGCATGATTGTCCTTTTGCGACTATTCCCGTTGGCTCTAAAAATTTAATATTTATTTCTATATAAAATATAATTATGGATTTTTAGGACAAACTTTATTCTTATTCATAAAACAATCTCCGCATTTACAATCTTCAATTTTAGGTTTGCAATAATTTCTTCCTATTTCCCAACATAAAAAATCTATTAATCCTGGAAATTCTGGATTTAACTCTCTTGCCTTATATATTACCATATCAGGACTTGCTTCTTTTTCAACAAAACCAAGTCTATATAGAACTCGTCTAATATGGACATCTGGAGATATATCTATACAATAGTAATCTAACATAGGTATTTTGAATTGTCGGGCTAAAATATTGGCAGCCATAGTCGCTATTTTTATTCCGCATCCGTAAAATTCTAAAAATCTATAAACTATTGCGGCGCTACTCGGTTTATTTTTCCATATTTTATCAGCTTTTCCATCATATTTATAAATAATATGGCAAACTCCTTTATAAAAAATTTCTGCCATATCATTATTATATTTATGAAATTTATTTTTGTTAAATAATTCTTTATAATATTCTTTTCCTTTTCCTTTAAGTTTATCAATATCGAAATTGCCGAGTTCTTTGTATATTTTATAGGGTATAGCCCAAGCGCGTTCTGCCTTTATTTGTCTATCCATTAAACATGCCAAAACAAATGCATGAGGATAATTTTCTAAATCATTTAAAAATTTATTTTGCTCTTCATCGTCAACAAGATGCACAATGGCTTTATCCTCTTTAAATAGCTCTTTTGATTTTTTTATTAACAATGATTTTATTTTATCTATTTGGATAATTCCTTAAATAATTTTTATATTTATTATATACCATATAATCGTTAAAAGTTATACCACAAAAATCAATGTTTGTAAAATACAATAAGAAATTATTATAAATTTAATAAACTATTCCGCCGCATAAAACTTCATCGTTATCATAACAAACGCATGACTGTCCTTTTGCGACTATTCCCGTTGGCTCTAAAAATTGAATATTTATTTTATCTTCATCTATTGGAATGACTCTCGCCATTGCTCCTTTATGAGCGCTTCTCGTTTTTACCAAAGCCTCGAATTCGGACTCTTTCGGTTCGGCTATCCAATTAATATTATGAATATTTACTTCTTTTACAAAAGTATAATCTTTTCCGCCGACATAAACGGTATTTGTTTCGCTATCCAAACCGACTATAAAAAGCGGTTCTTTATAAGCGATTCCGAGTCCCTTTCTCTGCCCAACTGTGTAATGCCAAATTCCTTTATGATGTCCCAAAACTTTATTCGTTTCTATATGAACTATTTTTCCGTCCAAATCTTCATCGAATAATCTATGATATTCTCCACCAAAAAAATCTTGACTTTCGTTTTTATCGGCTACCGAAAGATTAAATTTTCTCGCCATCTCTCTCGTCTCTTCTTTCGTATTCTCATACATTGGAAAAATTATTCTGCTTAATTGTTTTTGAGTTAATCTATATAAAAAATAAGATTTTGAGTTAATCTATATAAAAAATAAG
>NZ_SJDU01000937.1 GCF_005518285.1 Brachyspira catarrhinii
AACTTAAAATCATTTTATTTACAGCATTGTAATTTTTTTATATTATTTTTATTCAGTATAAATTTGATAGTATTCTAATTTTTATTATTTTACTTAATTGATATAAATACTGCTATCTAATAAAATAAAAAATACATTAAAAAAATTATATAACACATTATAAAACAGTAAGTTATATATATAATAATTAGCTTGACAATAGTATTATATTAAATTATAATTTACTAAAATAAAATTATTT
>NZ_SJDU01000938.1 GCF_005518285.1 Brachyspira catarrhinii
GACAAAAATCAAAACTATTTATTACAATTTTATGTATCTTCGGACTGCTATTTTCTTATAGCTGTAGCTGTAAGAATAGGGTAAGCAATCCCGATGACACTCCAACAGACGGCGGAGTAATAACAAACGACATACCTCCAGGAACTTTTTTCATCAGCGAGGCAACGGACAATGTCACGACTGATTTTGTCGTAAAATCGGCGTCTACGGTTGGCGAAATAAAAATCGGTTTCGTTTC
>NZ_SJDU01000939.1 GCF_005518285.1 Brachyspira catarrhinii
CAGAAATGGTAGAAATTGCCATAATCTTTTTCTTTGCTTTTTTATTTTCTTTCTCCATTATTCACAAACCCCAAAATGATTTTTATTATATAATAAATAAAAATACCTATATAATGTATATATAACTGATTATTTTAAATAAAGTAATATTTTCAATATATCATAAATATAATCTGTATAAATTAGTATGCATTTATAATAAAATAGTTTTATACTAATTTTTTATTCTCTTTTTAA
>NZ_SJDU01000940.1 GCF_005518285.1 Brachyspira catarrhinii
TTATCAGTAGGAAATATTTTTATATAATCTTTTTTATTTTCTACTTCTATTGTGGCTTTAATTAATACATTCTCTAAATTATCATCATTATATATTGGTACTATATAATTATAAGCCCAGTGATTTTTGAACATATTTTTATTTATAAATTCAGATTTTTGCTGAGCGGTACAATCATCTGTATCCATTATTATGAAGATTTTAAAATTTTTATCTATTTGATTATCTTTAATGTCT
>NZ_SJDU01000941.1 GCF_005518285.1 Brachyspira catarrhinii
TATATATATTTTAAGTTTTGTTATACGTGCGTTGTGTAGATTATGAATTTAAAAAACGCTTGGGTGGGTGCTAATATTTCTGTTTTTAGTTTAAAAAAAATAATAAAGCAAAAATATTTTAATAAAGTACTTAACTATAATGGGCGGGGATTAGTATAATTTCTAAAGTAGAAAAATTATTTTAATATTCATTTTTATTTTATAAGCTGCTTACACTATAAAGCATTTATTAAA
>NZ_SJDU01000942.1 GCF_005518285.1 Brachyspira catarrhinii
AAGCTGCATAATCTATTAATTTTAGTTTCTCTATTTCTATTCTGTCTATATTGTTAGTATTTAGGCTTCTAAAATCTATATTCTCATTGTCAAAAGCTATTATTGAATTAACATCATTTATATAATCTTTTGTCTTCTCTGCTATATCGTTAGTGTCATATACTTTTATGTCTTTAATCAAGAAATGCTGTAATTGTTTTAATCCATCTCTGGTATAGAAATAATCAAATAATA
>NZ_SJDU01000943.1 GCF_005518285.1 Brachyspira catarrhinii
TTTCTGAAATCATCACGCCACTTTTTTACTGGTATCCACCAAGCTAATTTATTAATATTATTTTTTATATTTTCAAATTTACTTTCATAAGAATTAATAACATTATATAATTCTGAATTATTTGATAAATTTTCATTAATTTTTACTATATTATATGAATCTTCTTTGTAATTTATCTTATCTTTAAGTTCTTTATATTTAGCCCTTATATCAGCTGAAAATTTAGCAAATTTT
>NZ_SJDU01000944.1 GCF_005518285.1 Brachyspira catarrhinii
GCGTTAATTGGCTGTAATAATAATCAAAACGACAATCAAAGTCAAAACAATAATCAAATTAATGCAAATCAAAATAGCGTGATTAATCCTTTCACGACTAATGTAAACGGAAGGATTAATTCAAAAGGAATAGCCGCAATTTCAAGAAACATGAATTTTGCGACTATAGAATTCACGAGGCATCCCGTAGGAGAAAACGATATTTTAATCGAAATCCTTTACGCTGGAATTTG
>NZ_SJDU01000945.1 GCF_005518285.1 Brachyspira catarrhinii
TAGAATTTTGGTCTGGAATAATAGCATCTGACTTTGCTGGATTTAATTTATATGTTTCAACTGCAAATTCATTCACTCAGCCTGATGATGCAATAAAAAATGCAAATGATACGTATCCTACAATAGCAGGATCAAATCATACTAGAACTAATTTTATAATACAGCTTCCTTCTACAAAAATGGCTTTCAATAATAATTCACTATATTATATAAGTGTTACTGCTTATGGTACA
>NZ_SJDU01000946.1 GCF_005518285.1 Brachyspira catarrhinii
ATAACTAATGAATTAGAACTTACAACTGAACAGGTAGAAATATTAAAAGAGAAGTTCGGCGAACTTTGGAAAACACCTACTCAAAGTTTTTCAGATTATTTTAGTGCGAATTGGCTTCAAATGCTTAATGACACTATAGGATATACAAATGATTTTTATTCTGCTATACAGGAAATGCAAATACAGGCTATAGAGTTTGAAATAGAAAAAAATGAGGAAAGAAAAGAGGCAG
>NZ_SJDU01000096.1 GCF_005518285.1 Brachyspira catarrhinii
TTTATCGGAGCGTTATTTTTTAATGGATTGGTTCGTTGTCGACAAAGACTATATAAATTATTTGATTAAATATGATAGCCGTGTCGGTTATGTGGAATATGGAGATAAATTAAAACTTCATGTAGGAATATTATTAACGATAAACAAATTTAATTATTATGTCCCAATTTCTTCGGCAAAACCCAAACATTATAAAATGTCCAATAAATTAGATTTTCACAAATTAAATGATATTCAAAACGGATATTTATATGCGGTTCTAAATCTTAATAATATGATTCCCGTTTCGAGAGACTGCATTACTCAATTAAAATATAATCAGATAGAAAACTTCCGAAGTTTTTTAAGCGAAAAAGAAAAGAACGATTATATTTATTTATTACAAAAAGAAAAAGAAATAATAGATTTATGCGATGAAATATTACGCAGAAAAGCAAAAAAGCTTTATAAAAAATGTAAGATAATGCCGAATTCTTCTCTTGCAAATAGATGCTGCAATTTTCGACTATTGGAAAGAAAATGCATCAAATATAAAAAACTATAATATATATTTTATTTAAAAAACTCTTCCCTCGCTATTAATTCCGACTCTTCCCAAAAATCAGTTTCCGCAAAATTAATATTCTCAATATCGCTATCTCCAATTATATTTTTAATCGCTTTTAGTATTTCAATATCTTTATTATTCTTAAACGCTTTTTCAATATCTTTAATTTGAGGCGAGCTAAATTGATTATATTCGATTCCTTTAATAATTTTTTCAATATATTCTTTATCGCTTAAAGAAATTTCAAAACTTATAACATTTTTATATCTTTCAAGCATAAGTAAAGCGTTCGGTTTATCATTAATCTTTTTAATATTTTTTCTTCTCTCAAATTGTCCGAGCAGACTTTCCGCTTTATCGCTCGGTTTGAATCCTTTTTCGTTTTCTCCCGCTTTCAAAATTTCAAATATATTTTTCGTATTATAATCCATAACCGAGTCTTTCAAAAGTCCCGCCAATATTCCGTTTTTTCCTCTCCTTATTTCAAGCAGTCCGTCAAAATTTTTTTCTCTTCCGATAAAAATTCCGTCTTCCAAATTTTTTATTTTTTCCAAAAATTTTTCGTCTCCCTTTAATTTATTATAAATATTTCTATATTCGATATCCCAGCTTTTATCGTCATCGTCCAAAATTTCCGCTTCTCTCTTTGTAGAAAGTAAAGAATTAATATCTTCGTCTTTTTGAAGTATTTTTGTGTCGTTTCCAAATATCGCGTTTATCAAAGTGAGCTTGAAATTAGCAATCTGCCAATTCTTAATATCTTTTTGAGCTTCGAGTCTCGGAATAAAATTGTGAATATAAATTTTATCGAAAAGTTTTTTGCCGATTCTGTTTATCCTTCCCACTCGCTGAATTACTCTTGTCGGATTATAAGGAATATCGTAATTTATTATAACTCCCGCTCTATGCAAATTGACTCCTTCCGAAAGCGTGTCTGTCGATATAAGCAAAAAATATTCGTCTTCTTGTTTGATTTCTTCGAGCGACGCGTCAAAATTTGCTATAACGGTTTCTCTGTTTTTTGATTCGGCGGTTGATTTTAAAGGTTTGAGTAAATCGTTCAATTCTTCGTCTTTACAAATCGATTCGTATAAATAATCTACCGTGTCTTTGAATTCGCTGAATATGATTATTTTTCTGTTCTCGTTTTCTTTTTTGAATTTTTTTAATTCTTCTTTTAATTTTAAAAATTTTTTATCTTTTTCGACTCCGATATTTTCCCAATCTTTTTTTATTCCTTTAAGTATTTCCAAATCGTTTTCAAAACTTTCAAAAAATTCTTTGCTTAAAACTTCTTTTACATTTTCAATTATATAAAGTCCTTCGTATTTTTTATTGTAATCTTCGTTTTCGTCTTCAAAAAAATCTTCGTAATCAATATCGCCTCTTTTATAAATCGGATAATAATTTTTGCCTCTCACAAATCTATTTATATTCTCATATTTTCCAATCATATTTTCAATGCTCTTTTTGAATGCAAAAATCGAACTTTCAAATCTGCGAACGAGCAAATGCCTCATAAATTTTGAAATATTATTTGAAGACAAATCTGCAAAATCAAAATTCGCGTCCTCTCCATAAACGGCTTTAACAATTTCCGCGCTTTTTCTTTTATCTTCGTTAGTTTCTTTTTTCAAATAAATCAAAGGCTTGTATCGGACGCCTTTAAATATATTAGAATTATTTTCAGCGTTATCTTTTTTATCATCTTCGTTATAAGGACTTATTTTTTCGAGCGTGTCGGAATATAATTTTGACAAACTCCCGAGATTATAATCATGCAACTTCGGTTATTCTACATCGTTAAATTCCGTTTTCTGTTCTTCCAAATCTTTTTTATATTCTATACTTTCAAGCAAATCCGTTCTCGTTCTCCTTATTATAATCGGACTTATCAATCCTCTTATTTTTTCAGCCAAAGCTTTACTTTTCTTTTTGCTTTCTTCTTTTGAAAATTCCGAATTTTTAAATTTCGATTTTATCTCTCGCTCTTCTTTCAATATTTTAATTTTTTCTTCTTCGATATTTTTATTTTTTGTAAGCAGTCTGTCGAAAATATCGATTAACGAAAATATATCGGAAGTCGTATTATGCATTGGAGTAGCCGTAAGGAGCATAACTTTATTTCCAAAGCATATTTTAGCTATCGTTTCGTAAGAATAAGTTTTGCTATTTACGAATCTATGCGCTTCGTCTATTATAATTAATTTCCGCTTTTTATTATTTTTAACATAATTATAAGCGTCATCCAAAAGTCCTACACTAAAAACTTTCGCTCTCATTTCAAATTCTTTATTATAACTTTCCCAAGAATATTTTATTTTTGGAGGACATATAATTACTATCTCGTCAATATTTTTCTTTAACAAAAGATTTTTCGCAACAACAGATGCTATTATACTTTTTCCCAAACCCACTACATCGGAAATCAAAACTCCGTTATAAATCATAATTCCGTTTATAGCGCTTTTTATAGCGTCAATCTGATATTTATAATCTTTGTATCTATAAGTCGAAGGCAAACATAATAATTTTTCTTTATTATAAAATTCAAAATATTCGTATATAACTTTAAGAAATATTTGATAAGGCAAACCGAAATCGTTTTCATTTTCTTCAATATCTATATCGTCTTTATCCGTAAGTTTAGCAATATTAAGAATTTTATTTGCATTATTGAAATCGACTATCGGATAAGCTTTATTCCATTCTTCTTCAAAATAATTATAAAGTTCGTTAAATCCGTCTTTGCAATATATATTAAGTTCTTTTCTGTCTTTAATTCCGCAATGTGTAAAATTACTTGAGCCTATTAAAAAAGCGTTTCTTTCCGCTTCTTCGTTGTATTTAAATAAATATAATTTGGCATGCATATCTTCCAAAGTTTTTCTAATTTCGAGAGTTTTATTTTCGCATTTATATTTGAATAATTCTATTATTGGAGAATATTTTTCATTTTCGGATAAAGTGAATTCTTTAAAATCGTTCATAGTTTTATCGTTATCTTTTTCGTTGTCAAAATATAACACTCTCGTTTCTTTATCTATATTCATTCCGATAAGTATTTTTACTTTAGCGTTTAAAAATATTTTTTTAGCGTTTTCATTTTCAACTATATACGAAAATACTTTATAAAAACAATAAGCTGTCAATATGCAAATTTCTTTTATATTATGAATATCGTTTTCATTATCGTTATTATAAAACTGTTTTTCAAAATATTTAAGCAAACTTTTTGATTCTTCCGAGTTGTCAACCAATATCATAAATAAATTTCCTATTATAATTAATCAAATTTATATAAAGTAAAACATTAATATTAAAATATTATAATAAATTTAGTTAAAAAACAATAAAATTAATAAAAGCTCAATAAACTATTGAAAGTTTTTTATTTTCTAATATACTTTAAAAATGAATAGAGCAAACCAATTTTTCGATAAATTTTTAAAGAACTTCGATAAAGTTTCGGATAACGAAAAAAAAAGAATATTTGAAAGGTTATCCGATTTATGCTATTCTCAAAATACGATTATTGAAAATTTGGAAG
This sequence comes from Brachyspira catarrhinii, assembly GCF_005518285.1. GTDB lineage: Bacteria > Spirochaetota > Brachyspiria > Brachyspirales > Brachyspiraceae > Brachyspira > Brachyspira catarrhinii. The sequence continues at coordinate 4,098 of NZ_SJDU01000096.1, forward strand.
AGGGAATCGTTTCAATAGACATAAACGGAATAATTCAGGGAATAAACAAAAAAGCCTGTTTTCTATTTTCAATTCCAAGAAACTGCGAGAACGAGCCTCTTTCAAAATATTTATCCGACAGCGAAACGGGAAAAATAATTTTAGAGCTTATAAAAGAAAACGATTCGGATACCAAATTATTAAGAGACGACGATAATAAAAGAATTCTTCAAATAAATATATTTCCTTTGGGAGAGAGCGGAAGAATAATAGGAACTTTGATAAAGGCTTTCGACATAACTCAAACCTACGAAAATTCTCAAAAACTTAAAAGAGCCGAGCAGTTGGCTTCGCTTACAACTTTGGCTGCGGGAGTCGCTCATGAAATAAAAAATCCTTTGGGTTCTATTTCAATATATATTCAACTTATCGAAAAAATCATTAAAAAAAATATCGACAATTCTTCTCAATGTTTTTCCGAATTAAAAGATTATTGCGCTATCATTAAAGAAGAGATTGGAAGACTCGAAGATACGATTAACTCTTTTTTATTTTCGGTTAGAAAGTTGGAGCTTAATTTGGAAGAGACAAATATAAACTCTTTAATTTTATCGACTATAGATTTTTTGAAATACGAAATTGAAAATAATAATATAAATATGGAAATTAAATTCGACAGAGACAATTTGATAATGCGAATTGACGAAAGATATATAAAACAATCTTTAATAAATATCATTCAAAACGCCATAGATTCGATTTTGGAAAAAAGCGAAAAAAATTATAAGAAAGAAATTCAAATAAAATTAAAAACAGTCGACAACTTTGCTTTAATAACGATAAAAGACAACGGAATCGGAATAAAAGAAGAATTATTGCCAAAAATTTTCGAGCCTTATTTTACTACAAAGAGACATGGAACGGGACTCGGACTTACCAATGTCGCTCGAATAATCGAAGCTCATAACGGAAATATAAATATAGAAAGCGAATACAAAAAAGGAACGAAAGTTATAATAAAACTTCCTCTAATGCAAGAAAATCAAAAATTTTTAAAAACGGATTTATTATATGGCTAAAATACTAATAATAGACGATGAAAAAAATATAAGAGACGGAATAAAAAAATCTTTGGAATACGAAGGTTATGAAGTGGCAACCGCGGAAAACGGAGACAAAGGAATAGATTTAGTTTATAAAGGCGGAATAGATTTGGTTATTACCGATTTGAAAATGCCAGAAAAAACGGGAGAAGAATTTTTAAAAGATGTTTTAGATTTCGACAAACATATTCCCGTGATAATTTTAACGGGACATGGAAATGTCGAAACGGCGGTGGATATGATGAGACTTGGCGCTTACGATTTTATGACAAAACCTTTCAATTTGGATAAAATGCTTTTGATAATAGCGCGGGCTTTGGAAAGCAAAAATATAAAGAAAACCAACGAAACTCTTGAAAAGCGAGTCGATTATCATGAAAGTTTTTACGGAATGATTGGGCGTAGTTCTAAAATGCTAAAAGTTTATGAAGCGATAAAACAAGTAGCAAGAACGAAAGCTACCGTTTTAATAGAAGGAGAAAGCGGAACTGGTAAAGAGCTTGTCGCAAACGCTATTCATCAAATTTCTGACAGAGCAAAACAACCTTATATAACTGTAAATTGCGCTGCGCTTTCAGAAGGAGTTTTGGAAAGCGAATTATTCGGGCATGAAAAAGGCGCTTTCACTGGAGCGATTGATAAAAAAATCGGAAGATTCGAAGCGGCTAATAAAGGCACGATTTTTTTGGACGAAATTGGCGAAATTAATCAAACCGTTCAAGTTAAACTTTTAAGAGTTTTGGAAGAGAGAGTTATCGAACATGTAGGCTCGAACACTCCGATAAATGTCGATATAAGAGTAATAGCGGCTACAAATAAAAAATTATCGGAAGAAATCAAAACGGGAAAATTTAGAGAAGATTTGTATTATAGATTGAATGTTATAAAAATCGAAATGCCTCCTTTAAGAGATAGACGAGAAGATATTCCGATTCTTATAGATAATTTTATCAAAGAATTTTCCGCCGTTCATTCTATAGAAATTAAATCCGTTGATAAAAAAGTTTATAAAATATTGTCGTCTCTTCAATGGGAAGGAAATGTGCGGGAATTAAGAAATATGATAGAGACAATGGTTGTAATGTCGAGGGACGGAAAAATTGAAGAAAGCAATATTCCAGATTGGGCATTAAAATCGGATAAAGAAATTTTTTCAGTCGATAAAGATTTAACTTTGGAAGAGCTTGAAAAAAAATATGTCAATTATTTATTAAGCCGAAACAATTTTAACAAGGCTCAAGTTTCAAAAATTCTTGGAATAGAGAGAGCCACGCTTTACAGAAAATTAAAAGATTATAGCGATTAAATTTTATTTCTTAAATTTATTTTTCAATTTTTATTTTACTATAGTCATAATCAAATCGCCGACTTCCACATCTCTCGGTTCGGTTTTGATGCATTCTTTCAATTCGGTAAAATTTGAAATAATTATAGGAGATGTTATATCGTATTCTTTTTCGACTTCCTCTTTTTCAAATTCAATTAATAAAGTTCCAGCTTTTACTTTATAGCCTTCTTTGACATGCGATTTAAAATATTTCCCTTGCAATTTAACCGTATCCATTCCTATATGTATAAGAATTTCGACTCCTTTAGTTTCCAAACCTATCGCGTGATTTGTGTCTATCATAGTTATAACTTCGCCGTCTATAGGAGAGAAAACTTTTCCGTCCGCGGGAATTATAGCCATTCCGTCTCCCAAAGCTTTAGTTGAAAACGCTTCGTCTTTCACTTCCGTTATGTCGATTAATTTGCCTTTTATAGGACTTTTTATTTCAATTTTTTTTGTGAATAATCCCATTTAATAACTCCGTTTAATTTAATTTTTAATTGCAAACAATTT
>NZ_SJDU01000947.1 GCF_005518285.1 Brachyspira catarrhinii
AACAGAAGATGAAAATATTAATCTTGGAAGCATTGATACAAGTTTAATAACTGATATGAGTTCTTTATTTAAAGAATCTTCAAGAAAAAAATTTAATGGCATAGAAACTTGGGATACTTCTAATGTAACAGATATGCATGATATATTTTTTAATTGCAGAAAGTTTAATAATGATATATCGAAATGGAATGTATCTAATGTTGAAAATATGAGCTGTATGTTTTTAGGTGC
>NZ_SJDU01000948.1 GCF_005518285.1 Brachyspira catarrhinii
GAAGGTGTTTCTGCAAAAGCACTTTATGCAGCTAAAAAGTAATAACTAGTTTAATATTATAAGTTTAATTATTAGGAGTTTATATCATGTCTTCTTCTACTTTATTTAAGTATGATTCAAAATCAAGAAATGCAAATGAATTTATCAATAATGAAGAAATTTTAAAAACCATATCTCAAGTAGAAAGCGGTAATTACAATATAAGAAATATATTGGATAAGTCTAAAGA
>NZ_SJDU01000949.1 GCF_005518285.1 Brachyspira catarrhinii
AAGCAATCTATTCAATAGTGGATTGCTTCATTACATTCGCACACGCTGTGCGCCTTTCGGCGATGACTATAAAAAATAATTTAGTTAAAACCTTTTTAACTTCAATCAATTTCGATAGCTTATCAAGGAAAGTAAAAAATCCTTGTTTAGTTATAAAAAAAATTTATTTTTTTAAGGAGGATATTCGTATGAAGAATATCAAAAAAATTACAATCTTATTATGCTTTT
>NZ_SJDU01000950.1 GCF_005518285.1 Brachyspira catarrhinii
TATTTTGCAGGCTTCCTTGCTTGTATTTATGATATTATTCGTTGTCATTACGAGGGCAACGCCCGAAGTAATCTACTTTATTTGGATTGCTTCGCTCACGCTCGCAATGACAGATATAATAAACAAAGTCGCAATGACAAAAATTTTCAATTCGATAAGTTTCAGAGATTATTCTCTGTTATTTATAAAAAATTAATTAATTACAAAGGAGATTTCAAAATGAGAAA
>NZ_SJDU01000951.1 GCF_005518285.1 Brachyspira catarrhinii
TTGCGCGGTTAAAGTTCCTTCGTATTCTGCTATATAACCGCCAGTTTCATATACTGTTCCGCTTTCCGTCAATAGAGGTCCGCCAGTCATACCCGTATATAAATAAAAGGTTATTTCGGTTTCGGAGTTGAAGGTTATTTGAATATACGATTTGTATTTAAATCCGTCTAAATCCGTATCCTCGCTCGCTATATAACTATTACCGTCTGCGGATTTATATATTTG
>NZ_SJDU01000952.1 GCF_005518285.1 Brachyspira catarrhinii
AAAATATTTATAAGTCCTCCGCTATTATAAGCTAGCAACTAAAGCACTGACTCTTATGCAAAGGTACCTTACTGCATATTTTATGAGATGGACTTCGTCAACTCGTTTGTTATTATTATGCTTGGCAGTAGTCTAGCTTTTTTAATTTATTATATATAATATTTATTATATGAGAAAACTTGTTCTTTAATAAACTCACAAGTTTTCCACTTCCTCTATACTTAA
>NZ_SJDU01000953.1 GCF_005518285.1 Brachyspira catarrhinii
TAATTAACTCTAATTAAATTATATTATTTAAAACAAAATTGTCAAATTTAAGAATTAAAAAAATACTATTTATTTATAATAATTATGTATAACATATGTAATAATACTATGTAAAATTAAAGATATTATTTTTTCAAGATACTAATTAAGATGTTATAATATTATATACATAAGCTATTTGTATTTTATTTTTTTACAATAATAAATTTTATGACAAATATACCG
>NZ_SJDU01000954.1 GCF_005518285.1 Brachyspira catarrhinii
TCTTCAAGCGTTATCTGTTTATCGTATTGATAGAGTTCTTTTTTCTCGTATTCGCTCATCATCAATCGGCTTCTGATAAAGTTGTTGTATCGCTCGTGAGCTTCTTCCATTATAGGTTTTTCTTTTGCTATCTCTGACATATACGCCTCCATATTCTTTGTAGTGAAAAATCCAAGCCAATAGTTTAAATCCTTTCGGCAAGTTATTATCTTTAAATTTAAATT
>NZ_SJDU01000955.1 GCF_005518285.1 Brachyspira catarrhinii
TCGAAGACGAAAAACCAGAAGAATTTTTTAATAATCCTAAACATAGCAGAACTAAAGAGTTTTTATACAAGGTTTTGAATAAGTAATATTGATTAAAAATTATTAAATTAAACTATTGACATTTTTATTAAATATGTTATAATTTTATTAAATTGATTAAATTGATAGAATTAAAAACTAAAAAAAGGAATTTTGAAAGATGAGCGGATGTAAATTCTACAA
>NZ_SJDU01000097.1 GCF_005518285.1 Brachyspira catarrhinii
ACCATATTTAAGTTATCCATTATTTATTAACTTTAATTTAAGTAAAATATAACATAAATTAAAAAATATGTCAATAGTTTAATTTATAAAAATTTATCGTTATCGCGAGATTTATCGAAACAATACAAAAAATAGATTATTCGCCAACGGCTAACTTTATTTTTGGCAAATGACAATATTTTAAATTATAACTATTGACAACAATTCTATTTTAGTATATAATTTATTCATTAAATTAAATAAAAATTTTTAAGAGGAAAATAAATTGATAAAAACGGCTTTCGTAAATATTAATCGCGTTTCAAATAGCGGTTTTTCTATGATGCAAATGCGATTTACGGACGGCTGTATAATATAGATTTTATTTTTTGTCTCCAGCCGTCAAATTTTATTTGGCGGCTTTTTTGTTTTAAAAATTTTTATAAAAACTTGATTATGGGAGATTTGCCAATGAATAAAAAAAATAAAATATCGGAAGTTAAATACTTTGAAACGAATAAAACTTTCAAATTTGAAAACGGAGAGACGATAGAAAATTTGACTATAGCCTACACGGTAAACGGCAGACTTAATCTAAATAAAGATAACGCTATTTTGGTTTGTCATGCTTTTACGGGCGACTCGAATGTCACGCTATGGTGGAGCAATTTTGTCGGAAAAAATAAAGCGATAGATATAAATAAATATTTCGTTATTTGCTCGAATGTCTTGGGAGGATGCTCTGGAACTACGGGACCTTCTTCAAAAAAATCTAAAGGCAATTCTTATTACGGAACGGATTTTCCTACTTTCACTATTAAAGACATTGTAAAGGCGCAAAAAATTCTTATAGATTATTTGGGAATAAAAAAATTATATTGCGTAGTCGGAGGTTCTATGGGCGGAATGCAAGCTCTTCAATGGACGGCGACTTATCCCGATACGATTAAAAAGGCAATAATAATCGCAAGCTCGATGACGCATTCTCCTATGCAAATAGCTTTAAATGAAATAGCTCGTCAGGCTATAACTGAAGACAACGAATGGTATGGCGGAAAATATTACGGAATTTCGTCTCCCGATAAAGGACTCGCTTTGGCTCGAATGCTCGGACATATAACCTACATGAGCGAAGAATATATGAGAGAAAAATTTGGAAGAAAGAGAAAAAAATCTTTAAAATATTTTACGCCTTCTTTTGAAGTTGAAAATTATTTGCATTATAACGGCGAAAAATTTACCACAAGGTTCGATGCGAATAGTTTTTTATATCTTACTAAAGCTATGGATTTTTTCGATGTAAGAGATGAGATAAAAAAAATAAAAACTAAAAAAAATATTTCGCTTAATAAAGTTCTTATAATATCTTTTATTTCCGATTGGCTTTATCCGAGTTCGCAGTCGGTTGATATTGTAGACGCTTATAATCATTCCAATATAGAAACTGAATTTCATGAGATAAAATCGAATTACGGACATGACGCTTTTTTGATAAAAAACGAAGAGCAAGCGAAATATATACATAATTTTTTGAAAAGTTAGGTTTTTAAATTTTCTACTTGACTATGCCGAAAAAATTATTATCTTTTAAATAGATTGATTAAATAAAGGAGTCGATATATGATTATCGCGTTATCTATTATGTTTTGTTTATTTTTAGTTTGTAAGGATTTCATTTTTTATGACAATAAGAAAAGCCGAGTTAAACGATTTGAATATTATCTTAAAAATATTCGAGCATGCAAGAAATTATATGAAAGAAAACAATAATCCTAATCAATGGGGAGACAATCATCCGCCAGCGAGTCTTATAGAAGAAGATATTAAAAATTCAATCGGTTATGTTTGTTTGGACGATGAAAATAATATAGTCGGTTATTTTTGTTTTTATGTTGGAATCGAAGAAGATTATAATCAAATATACGAAGGAAATTGGCTTAACGATAAAGAATACGCCGTTATTCATAGAATAGCCACAATGAGCAATAAAAAAGGAGTCGGCGGATTTTGTATGCGTTATTGTTTCGATAAATATAAAAATATTAAAATCGACACGAGCGAATATAATATTCCCATGCAAAAATTACTCGAAAGAGAAGGCTATACAAAATGCGGAATAATCAAATTGAGAAGAAACGAAGAAGATAGAATCGCCTTTCAAAAATCAGAATAAATTTTTAAATGAAATAAAATGAAAGATTAACCTTTAATAATAGAAAATTAAAAAGTTAATCTTTCATTTTTGATTTTCTTATTATAGCTTATAATTTATGCCATATCTTTTTGAAAAATACGACTAAAAATACTATAACGGCAACGGTTAACGATAATTCGAATAATGTTTCCACAATATCGTCAAAATCGTCAATTATACGATATAAAATATAACCGCCGCCAAAATATCTGCTAAAATACATTAAACCTAAAAATATTAATCCTACAATTGCGATTATTCCCGCAATCAATAAAAATTTTTTAGATTTTTTTGAAGTTGTTATAATATTATTTTTCATGATAAAACCTCCTTAAAATAAAAATAATTATTTGTCATATTCGTCTCCTTTTTTAATATTAACATTATCAAGATTTTTTTTATCGTATTCGATTATTTTATATTCTTTATTTTCTTTTTTATCATAGTTTATTTTTCGCGCTTCTTCTTTATTTTCGTTTCGTCTATTGTTATCATTTAAATTAATATCGTCTTTTATGAATCTTTTTACAAAATACATAACGATAATAATCATGGCTATTATTCCGACTATTCTAAAAAAATCTTCAAAATCATCGAATATATCTTCAAGAATATCGTCAAAACAATATAGCCGAACGGACGCCGTAAAAACAAAAATTAAACTATTTAAAATTATTTTCTTCAATTTACTTTTCCTTAATAAAAAATATAAAAAATTAAATATCGTATCAATTGCCTTTATCCGAATTCTTATTAAAATATTTTCGGACAAAAAACACTATTGCCGCTATTATTACCACTATTCCTATTACTTTAGCCAAATCGTCAAATAGAAAATCAAAAGTATCTTCTATCAAATCGAAACAGTATAAATTAATAGCCCCCGCAAACATTAAAATTATTGAAAAAAATTTCTTCATTTTCTTGCCTCCTTTCTTTACTTTAATGTAATGAAGTTTTATTTTCTATATTATAATTATAACACATTGTAATTATTTTGTAAATAGTTTATAAATAAAATTTACATAAAAATAGAGTTGAATCTAAAAGTTGATATTATAAATAATACAAATACTACAATTTTTACTATGAAATTGAAAAAACTAAAATCAAAAAATTAAATTATTAAGCATTCTTTCAATATACCGAATATAAAAATATAAATTATTAGGCAATCGTAATGTATAAATATGTTATAGAAGGTTCAAAAAATATTTCTGGGACCGTTCAAATTTCAGGTTCAAAAAACGCTTCGCTTCCTCTTTTGGTAGCGTCAATTTTAACGGACGAGCCTATAACTTTGCATAATGTCCCCGATTTAGTCGATGTTCATGTTCTTATAAATATATTAGAGCCTTTGGGTAAAAAAGTAGATTTCAAAAATAATACTACAGTCATAATATCTCAAAACGGAAAAAGCGATGAAGCTCCTTATAAATTGGTAAAAAAAATGAGAGGCTCGATAATAGTTTTGGGACCTTTGCTTGCGAAAAGAAAACATTGCAGAGTTTCTTATCCAGGAGGTTGCGCTTTCGGACCAAGACCAATTGATTTGCATTTAATGGGAATGGAAAAATTGGGAGCGGAGATTGACATATCGGGCGGTTATATAAACGCTAAGGTTAAAGATAGACTTAAAGGAAATGAAATAAATTTATTCGGAAAAAACGGACCGACAGTGCTTGGGACGGATAATGTTATGATGGCGGCAACTTTGGCGAAAGGAAAAACTATAATAAACGGAGCGGCAAGAGAACCCGAATGCGTTAATTTGACGGAATTATTGGTTTCAATGGGCGCTAAAATCGAAGGAATTGGAACTTCGACTTTGGTTATAGACGGAGTGGACGAATTGCATGGAACGGAATTTGAAGTTATACCCGACAGAATAGAAACGGGAACTTTTCTTGCAATCGCGGCGGCGGGAAAAGGAAAATTGAAATTGGAAAAAACCAATCATAAACATTTAACTTGCGTTTTAGATTTGCTTTCTTCAATAGGTTGCAATATTAAAACTAAGGACGGCACTATTGAAATTGACGCCACAAATAGAGAATTGAAACCTTTTACTGTGGAAACTTTGCCTTATCCCGATTTTCCAACCGATTTGCAGGCTATTTTTACTACTTTGGCATGCGCAATCAATGGTAGAAGCGATATTAAAGAAAATATTTATCCCGACAGATTTAGCAATGTCCCAGAATTGATTCGTATGGGAGCGGATATAAGAGAAGAAGAATCGAAGATAATTATTAACGGCGGGAAAAAATTATCTGGAGCGGATGTTCAGGCAAGCGATTTGAGAGCGGGAGCGGCTTTGGTTGCGGCGGGAGCTATAGCGGAAGGAATCACCAATATTCACAGAATCTATCATATTGAAAGAGGATATGAGAATTTGGAAGATAAATTAAATAAAATTAATATAAAAACCAAAAAAGAAAAAGACGATATTTTATAAAAGGGGGATTAAATGGTTCGAGGCGTTTATACTGGAGCAAGCGGAATGATAGCTCAACAGGAAAGATTGGATGTTGTGGCAAATAACTTGGCTAATGTCGATAAACCTGGATTCAAAAGAGATACGGCGACTTTCAAGGCTTTTCCAGAAATGATGGCTGCAAGAAAAGAAGACGATGGAGTTGTAATATTTCCTTTGGGTTCTACCGATATAAGACCTTATGTGGGAAGATTGGGAACGGGTGTGGAAGTCAACGAAGTTTTTACCGAATGGGAACAAGGCTCTTTAAGGGAAACGGGAAATCAGCTCGATATTGCATTAAGCGATAAAGGATTTTTCGCGATAGAAACTCCGCATGGCGAAAGATACACGAGAAACGGAAGCTTTCTTATCGATAAAGATAATTATTTGGTGACAAAACATGGCTATAAAGTGATGGGAGAAAACGGCTATATTCAAATAAAAACGAATAATTATGTTATAGACGAAGAGGGAAGAGTAAGCGTAAACAGAAGATACCAAAACAACGAAGACTTTGTTCAACTTACCGAAAACGAATGGAAAGACGAAGAAATTTTAGACACTTTAAAAATTGTCAGATTTGAAAACGAAAGATATTTGAAAAAAGAAGGCGAATCTTTTTGGGTTGATACGGAAATCAGCGGACCAGCGTATATAGCGCAAAAAGGAGTCGACCGCCCGAAAGTGCTTTCAAGATTTTTGGAAATGAGCAATGTAAATCCGATTAACGAAATGGTTAGAATGATTGAAGTTCAAAGAGCTTACGAACTCAATTCAAAAACCATAGCCACGCATGACACTTTGATTGGAAGAGTGGTAAACGAAGTAGGAAGAGTATAAATTTTTATTTTAATATTATAAACATATAAAATCCCCAATTAATATTTTGATAAAAAATATACGATAATATATAATAGCGTATAAAATATAAAAAATTATAAATTATTACGAACGGGGAAACTATGGCTTTATCTAAATCAAAAAGAAATCTAATTCGGATGATAAAAATTCAAATTCTATCCATATATATATTATGCGATTTTGCAATATGGTATTCTTTTATATGGTTTTTCATTTATAATAAATCGGGGCTTCCTTTCTACGGCATAAAAATATTATTTATGGTCGTATCTTTTATATTATTTTTAAGTTTTTGTCGGAAATGGGAGAAAGGCGAAAAAATAAATATTGCCGACAGAACTGTAAAAGCATTTCCCACATTAAGCGTTTTGGGAGGTTTAATAGAAATAGCGATGTTCGCCGTTTTTAACGGAGAAACTTATATATATACTTCTTTAGCCGCCGTTTTTGCCTGTTTGCTTTTGAGCGGAGGCATTTGTTCTTTATACGCGATGGTATTTAGATTCGCTTCCAATAAATCGGATTTGGAAGAAAATGTAAGCGCTTTCTATCTGTCTTTGATATTTAAAGTTTTATATACGATTTATTTTTTCTTTTCATGCGTGGCTTTCGGTTTGATTTTGAATTATATAAGAATTAGAGAAGAATCTTATTTGAATATTTATGAAGAAGAAACTTTAAATGAAATTTTTAATGTAAACGATAGCATAAATAAAAATTATGAAAACGCTTTTTCAGATTTAAGAGTTTTTGACTTAAGAGTAAAAAACAATTTGAATCAAAATATTTTAAACATAAATAATTTGAGTCGTTATATAAATGAAAATTATAGATATATAGACTTAAAAAATAATTATAATTCTATTTACATAAATATAAACGGAAGATTTTTGGATAGAGGTTCTTCGGCTTCGGTATTCGTATCGAAAGACGCAAATAATATATATTCTACCTCGATAAATTACGGTCCTCCGCCAATATCTCTTTCAAACAATAATAATTTTTATTCGGATATTTTAGTCGACAATATCGGAAATATATCCGTATCTTTTTATTATCCTTTGACATTAATAAACAGTCAAATGGGAAATATAATCGCAAATATAGACATATCGGAATATTTTGAAATTATAAACGACAGTAGTTCGCTTTCCGCTTGGAATTATGCGAATTATAAATTAAATGATAGAAATGTCGTATATGCGAGCGATAGAAGATTTTTTAATCAAGCTTTGTATAATTTATTCGGTTCTGAAAGAGAATTTTATCAATATATCGGCGATTTTGAAAGTCGACTTGAAAGCAATTCTTTTTATATAACTCCCGTATTTAATATGAATAACGGCGTTAGAACGATAGCGATTTTTTCTTATATAAAAAATTTGAATATGATTTCGATATATTATAAGGATTTAAACTCCATAATAAAAAATTCTTAT
>NZ_SJDU01000956.1 GCF_005518285.1 Brachyspira catarrhinii
TCAGAAGAAAATAATCAGAATAATGAAAATATTTTAGGTAATCAAAATTAATAATAAATTATGAGTAAATATAAACCAAACAAAAAAACATTCCTATCATATTATTCACTTTTGAAGTATCCCATTTATATAAAGGCTCATTAAATTGACTTAAACCTGCAAACATAGATTCCATCTTAATAACATTTTCTGTATTCCAATTCTCTATGCCTGAATATTCTT
>NZ_SJDU01000957.1 GCF_005518285.1 Brachyspira catarrhinii
AAAGTAGTTGACAAATTTATAAAATTTGTTATTATATAAATAGATTAAATGATAAGGAATAAAAACAGTTTTAAGCGAAGCGGTTTTTATTGAATTATAAAGAAAAAGGATAAATTAGAAAATGGCGGAGAAAACATACTGTAAATTATAATACTGTATAAATGATTGTCATGTCGCCATTGTTGTATCAATTCTAAAAAATCATTATCAAAAACTTTTTC
>NZ_SJDU01000958.1 GCF_005518285.1 Brachyspira catarrhinii
GACTGTTTTTTGAATTAGTATTATATAGTAAAGTTTATTATTATACAAATGTAAGTATTGAATTATCCTATTAATTTTTTTAATTAAAATTATAAAAAAGAGGTCTGCTAAAAAAACAAACCTCTTATCATATTTTAATTATTTATTTTATAACTAAATCTTTATCTAAAAAGCTGCGTTATATCATTAATAGTTATGAATATCGCAAGTGTTATCAAAAA
>NZ_SJDU01000959.1 GCF_005518285.1 Brachyspira catarrhinii
TCGCGTTCGCTCGCCGCTACTTACGAAATCGTTTTTACTTTCTCTTTTCCTCCAGGTACTTAGATGTTTCAGTTCCCTGGGTGTCGCTTCATACATCTATTTTATTCAATGCATGATGTAAAAGGATTGCTTTTACAGGTTTTCCCATTCGGTTATCTACGGATTATAGAATATTTGCTTCTCCCCGTAGCTTATCGCAGCTTTTTATGACCTTCATCTC
>NZ_SJDU01000960.1 GCF_005518285.1 Brachyspira catarrhinii
TTACTCCAAAAACCGCAGAATATAATTTATATCTTTTGTATTCTGCGGCTTATTTATATTATATCTGCTTCAAACTCTTAATTAATATTATTTTTTAGTATTTTTTGTAATTTGTGTAAATAAAATCTGTCATAATAGCATTGATATAATCATGCTAAAGTCTTTTATATAAAAATTATAAAGAAGAATTATAAAAAGCTAACTTATAAGGAACTTTTAA
>NZ_SJDU01000961.1 GCF_005518285.1 Brachyspira catarrhinii
ATAATTTCGTTAAGCAAAGCAAAGCAAAGCAAAGCAAAGCAAAGCAAAGCAAAGCAAAGCAAAGCCATTATTATATCTTCTAACCAATAATTTAAATTTTTATATATCACAATTTTTTAAGGCATTTAATTTTTTAAGTGTCCACTTTCGTTTTGCAAAAAACTTTGTCATTCCGAGCATTTGCCAAAATGCGAAGGAATCCAGACTAAATAAAATTCG
>NZ_SJDU01000962.1 GCF_005518285.1 Brachyspira catarrhinii
TTTTTGCCGTAATGGAAATAATATTTTTCTTCGCAATGATTATGGCAAGGATTTTATTTTTGATTTTGGGAGTAATTCTAATTTCGGCTTTTTATTTAATAGAAAAATTAATTCAAAAAAAAATTTATTTCAGAAGGAGAAAAACACAATGAAAAAGATTTTTCTAACAACAATGGCTTTGCTTACTATGGCAAGCGCAAGCGTATTCGGTATGTATGG
>NZ_SJDU01000963.1 GCF_005518285.1 Brachyspira catarrhinii
ATATGTTTGTAGAAGTTTGCAGGTCAAGAAAATAATAAAATTAATTATTAATATAGTGTTCAACTATTTTTAATTTCACTTCTTCAAAACTAGAATTATCATTTAAATTTAATTTAAGACCACAATTTATAACTTCAATAAATTCAGATAAACTATAATTGTTTAGGTTATTACGATAATCATTCTCTATAGTATCTAATTTAGATATTAAACATAAAC
>NZ_SJDU01000964.1 GCF_005518285.1 Brachyspira catarrhinii
TCAACGCCGTTATGATTAGCGCGGACATGAAAACTTTTAAAGCGGTTGAGATATTGAACCCGTTCAACTTAAAAAGACATTATAAAGACAAAGAGACAATTGTTGATGTAAAATGCATTACTAAAAACGGAACTGTCGTAATTATTGAAGTGCAATTATCTGGTAATTCAAGATTCCCCGAAAGAATACTTTATTATTGGGCTTATAAACGGAGAATA
>NZ_SJDU01000098.1 GCF_005518285.1 Brachyspira catarrhinii
ATGTTATTTGGTTTAACGAAAGAATGTTTCCGTCAATGGTTTTTGAAGTTGAAAATTCAACCGATTTTAGAGACGCTTTTATTAAATTTATGGAATTAATTGATTTTCAAACTCAATTTTCTTGTGTCGCTCCGCTTGAAAGAAAAAGTAAATTTGATAAAGAAATTGTAAAAAACGCTTTTAGTCCAATTCGCAACAGAGTTAAATTTTATTCATACGAAGAAGTTGAAAGCGATTATAGAATAAGTCTACAAAAATATAATATATTTTAAAAATTAAAGAATGTAAATTTTAATAAAAAAATCGTCATTTTGGAATGTCTTAATAAATTTAACGGTTTGATTTTCGATTCAAAAAATTCAAGGCTATATTTTGAGGAACTTGTAAAAAATGGCATCTACAAATTAAGCAATATTCCGTCTACAATTAACGAAAAACTTATAAACGATGATATTTTAAGCGATTTGGAATTTGAAGAACTTTTAAAATTAAATCCTCAAATTTCAAGCGAAGAGAAAATAAATTTTAGAATTAGAACGCAATTAAAAGCTTTAGAATCTCAAGGTTTTCTAATTTTTTCAGGCGATAAAAATAAACCGATTATAACAATGACAAATCTTGCTTTCGAGCTTATGAGTAGAAAATCTTATATTACCGATATTTATTCTAAAATTATGATAGGGTTGCATTCTGGTAATCCTGCAAGAAAATCTACTCTTAATAAAGCGAGAGTATTTTTGAACACAATTTTTGTAATCGATTCGCTTAAAAAAGAATGGGAAAAATTAGGAAACGAAGCCAAAGGAATTTTAAAATACGAATTTAAAAGTTTTGTTCTGGGAATGAAAGATTACGATTATAAAAAATGCGTCCAAGATATTTTAGAATATAGAAAAAATTACGGATTAAAAGAAAACGAAAAATATATAAGCGATTATTTATTTAACAAATTGGGTTTGAAGAAAATAAAATACGACAGTCTAAACGATTATGCGGACGAAGTTTTTAGAAAATTTGAAATGACGGGACTTTTAATTGCAAGAGGAAAATTTAAACATATTTATTATGATTTTTCTAATTTCAATTCTAAAAAAATCGAATCGTTATTAAACGCTTATAAAAACTATGATTTTAAAGAATTTTCCAATATTGAAGAATATATAAATTTTTTAGACAATATTAAATTGCCCTGGCTTGATAACAATGAAATAAGAAAAGAAGTTATTAAACAAAAAGCGAAAAGCCTCGATATTGTTCTTAAAGATTCCGATTTTGAAAACTTGAATATTTTGGAAGAATCGCTCAATCAAAAATTTTACAATAAGGCTCTTCAATCGGCTATTTTACAAAGCGATATAAAAGAACTTTTGGAAGAGTTAAAAATTTTGGCTTCTTTATCAAATGCAAAATCTAAATACGATATACCCGAACCTTTGCGTTTGGAATATTTGCTCGCTTTGATTTTAGGCAAGAAATACGGAATCGCAAAACTTTATTCAAATCTTATTTATAATGAAAACGGTATTCCTCTATCATACGCTCCCGCAGGCAAAATAGATTTGGAATATAACGATTTTCTTTTTGAAGCTACAATGATAAAAAATAGAAATCAGCAATTAAACAGCGAAACTACAAGCATAGCGAGACACATGAAAGAAAGTCAAGATAAAAGGCGAGAATATTTAAGGACTATCTTAATCGCTCCTTATATTCATTGGGATGTAGCGTTGTTTTTTAAATTTTGCACTAAAGAATTTGAAAGTAAAATTGCTCCGATTACGATTGCCAAATTTATAGAATTGATAGAAAAATCTCCTAATTTTAACGATTTCCAAATAAATTTTGACAAGTTTGTTAATCGACTTCTTAATGAGAAAACTCAAAATTATATTGATTCAATAAATTTCAATTAAATTAAATAATTATTTTTTATTAGGCAAATGTTTTATTATCTGCGTGTCCAACAAAACTGCTCTGCTCGAATTATCATAACCTAAAATTTTCGCGTAAACTTCAATATGGCTTCTGTTTTCTAAAGAAATATTTTGATTAAATATCAAATCGGCTACTCCCAAAATGTCTTTTCCATTATTGTCATAAATTAAAAGTCTCGCTTTATTTTTTTGAACGCCGTAAATATTAGTTTGCGAAATTCCGCTGACATCCGCTTTCCATTTTATATATCCGCCTTCGTATAATCCGTGATTTTGAACTACCGTTAAATAGTCGGGGCTTTCTTTGAATATATTATAATCGGGCGCTATGATGAAATTTTTTAAAACTCTAAATCTTTCTTTTAAGTATTCGTTTATGTCGCTTTCCAACGCTCCGTTTATTATCATAACCGCTTCGTTTACCGATGCGCTCCTCATATTTTTTTTTGCTTTATCGAACATCTCGGCTACTTCTCTAGGCGAATATGTCGGACTTTTTGCGCTCTCTGGAATTCTGCCTTCTTCCAAACCTTCGAACAAATAAACATTTTCAAGTTTTTCTCTCAATTCTTTTTGTTCTCTGTCGAGCAAAACATATTTAATCATAGGATAAACTCTCTCTATAATCAAATAAGAACCTAAAGACAAAATAAAAACTATTGGAATAATAGCTAAAAATTTGAATATTGAAATTTCTTTTTTTCCAAGCAAATAAGGGCGAGGTTTAATTTCGTTTCCTTTCGCGTTATTCGTCAAAAATCTTATTCTCTCGATATTGTCCGAAGCTATTTTATTGTCGGGAGATAAATCGAGTATTCTAAAATATTCTCTTAAAGCGTTTTCTCTATGTCCGTTGTATAAACTAATATAACCTTTCGCTAAAGTGGCGTTAATGCAAAAACTATCTTCTCTCAAAGCCTTTCTCGATACTTCTTCCGCAGCCGAAAAATCTTTCAAAAAGATATTCGCAAAAGCGAGCATGGAAAGAGCTTCCGCGTTATGATTCAATTTGCTTGCATTGTTTAAAAGATAATCTTTCGCTTTTTTGTATTTTTTTCTTTTAATCAATTTATAAGCGTTGGAAGATATATTATTCTTCATTAAAAAACAGTCCTATATTTTGTTAACATACTATGTTTACATAATATTATCGGTATTATGATAACTTATATTAGAGATTTTTTGAAGTCGGTTTTATTTGTCTTAAATTCGCTTCGATTAGTCAATATTGATAAAAAAGAAAATTAACTATATAATATTAAATTAAAAATGTGTAGGAATTAGAATGAATTATAAAATAGCATTAACGGGTTCAACGGGAAATATGGGCGTTGAAACTTTAAGGCAGTTAATGGAACTTGAAAATGTAGAGATTATAAAAGTTTTAATAAGAAAAGAAAGCCTTTGGAAAGCTAAAAAATTAAAAAGAAAATACAAAAATAAAATTGAAATAATCGTTGGAGATATTGCAAACAAAAAAGACTGTGAAAAATTAATAGAAGACACAAATTATATTTTGAATCTTGCCGCGCTTATTCCTCCTAAATCGGATAAATTCCCCGAACTCAATTATAGAGTAAATTTTTTGGGAACTAAAAATATAGTCGATTCTATTTTGGAAACGGAAGAAACTAAAAAACCGAAATTGATTCATATATCGACAGTCGCTTTATACGGAAACAGAACGGAAAAGAATCCTTGGGCGAGAGTCGGCGACCCTCTGATAATAAATAATTACGATTTATATTCCTATTACAAACTTAAAGCGGAAAGATATGTTTTGGAATCTTCGCTGAAAAATCGAGCTATAATAAGACAGACGGCTATGCTCCATAACAGAATGCTTACCGACAATATGAGCGATGGTTTGATGTTTCACACTTGCTACAATTCGCCTTTGGAATGGATTACGGCAAGAGACAGCGGATTTTTAATGAAAAGAATAATCGAAGAGGATACGAAAAATAAACTTGACGATTCTTTTTGGAGCGGAATTTTTAATTTGGGGAGCAAAGCGGAAAACAGAATCACGGGCTATGATGTTTTTAACGAAGGTTTTAAATTAATCGGCGGAAACGGTAAAAAATATATGCAGCCGAATTGGAACGCCACTCGCAACTTTCATGGTGTTTGGTATTATGACGGAGACAAATTGGAAAAATTATTTAACTATCAAAACGAATCTATAAACGATTATTGGAGAGAAATTGCTAAAAGACATTGGTATTATTCCCTTGCAAAAATCGTTCCGTCAAAATTAATCAAAATTTTTGCAATCGAAAGACTTTTATTCGATTCTAATTCGCCTCGTTATTGGAATAAAAATAAAGAATTGGGAAAAATTATTTCGGCGTTCGGAAGCGAAGAAAATTATAAAAAACTTCCTAAAAAATGGAAAAAATTTAATTTGCTTATAGAAAATAAAGATAGCGAAGGAAATTATATAAATTACGAAGAATTAAAAAATACAGAAAAAGCGAAATTATTAAGTCACGGCTACGATGAAAATAAAAAGGAAATAAATATTGAAGATTTGAAAATGGCGGCGGAGTTTAGAGGCGGAAAACTTTTAAGCGAAAAAATGGAAAATTTGGAAACGAAATTATTATGGGAATGCTCAGAAGGACATAAATTTGAAGCGAAACCAATAACGATAATGAAAGCGGGACATTGGTGCGAGGAATGTTTTGAAAATCATACTTGGAGCTTCGACAATCTTGCAAAGAAAAGTCCTTTCTACGCTCAAGTCTATTACGATTCGCATGACAAAAACGAAAATATGATTTATTATTTCGATAAAGACTTTAAGGCTTGTTATAAAAAGTTTTAGAAAAAGAATTTTAAAAAATTAAAGAAAATAAAAAGGTTTAATTAAATGAATAAAAACGCGATAATATATTGGTTTTCGGGAACGGGAAATACCGAAAAAGTTGTAAAAGAATATAAGAAAAATTTTGAAGAAAATAAAATTGAAACTTTGCTTTATAAAATAACCGATAATTTTGAAGATATGCCAAATCCCGAAAATTTCGATTATGTGGGAATCGCTTATCCGATTCATGGATTCAACGCTCCGTATCCAGTTTTTAATCTTATAAAATTATTTCCAAAAACTAAAAACAAAAAAATATTTATAATAAAAACTTCGGGCGAGCCTCTAACTATAAATAATATTTCTTCCGAGCCTTTGATGGCGAGATTGAAACCGAAAGGATACATTCTCGTAAACGAATATCATTATATTATGCCCTATAATATGATATTTAGACATACGGACGAAACTGCGGCAAAAATGTGGAAAACGGCAAAATCTTTATGTTCTATAGAGGCTAAAGAAGTTTTGGAAGGACGCAAACATTTATTAAAAAAATTTCCTTTCGGCAGACTCATAGCTTTTCTATTTAGAATCGAGCATCCCGCGATGAAAATCAACGGAAAACTTTTTAAAGTGAAAAATATTTGCATTCATTGTAATTTATGCGTTAAGAAATGCCCCGTGAATAATATTTATAACGATGAAAATAATAATATCAGATTCAAAGATAAATGCGTCATGTGTTCGAGTTGCGCTTTCAGATGTCCCGTTAATGCGATTAATATCGGAATACTCACGGGCTGGAAAGTTAACGGTCCTTATAATTTTGAAAATCCGCAAATTGGAATAAAGAGCAAGCATGAGAATTATTGCAAGAAAGCTTACGAGAGATATTTTGAAAGAGCGAATAGTAAGATAAACGAGATTTCAAATTAAAGATTATTACAAATTTAATAGGTAGAACGCTACGAGCGGGCAGATGCTAAAAGAACATATTAAAGGAAATGAATCAAATATATTTGCCAATATATTCTTCGGTAAGTTCAAAATTTTTATCTTCCGAATTATCTTTTTTGTCGGAAGAAGGCAAATCATACATAGCGTCAAGCATAACCCTTTCAAATAACGCTCTCAAACCTCGCACTCCAGTTTTTTCTTCCATCGCTTTTTTGACTATTATTTTTAAAACTTTATCGTCTATATTTAAATTTATATTGTCGTATTCGAATAATTTTTTATATTGTTTTGTAAGAGAATTTTTAGGCTCTTTAAGTATTCTTAATAATTCTTCTTCTTTAAGCTCTTCCAAAGTGGCTATAACGGGAAGCCTGCCTATAAGTTCGGGTATGAGTCCGTATTTAACCAAATCTTCTGTAGTTATATTTTTCATTATCTCGTCATAATTAAGATTTTCCATAGAGTTTACTTCCGCCGCAAATCCGAGTCCTTTTTTTGAAGTTCTTTCTGCTATGGATTTTTCTATATCTATAAAAGCTCCTCCGCATATAAACAAAATATTGGAAGTGTCTATTTCCAAATTGCTTTGATGAGGATGTTTTCTTCCGCCTTGAGGAGGCACGCTCGCTAAAGTTCCTTCGATTATTTTTAGTAAAGCCTGCTGAACTCCTTCGCCCGACACATCGCGAGTAATAGAACGAGATTCTCCTTTGCGCGAGATTTTGTCTATTTCATCGATATATATTATTCCTTTTTCCGCCAGTTTTATATCTCCGTCCGCGTTTTGTATTAATCGCAACAAAATATTTTCGACATCGTCTCCCACATATCCCGCTTCCGTCACGGTTGTGGCGTCCGCTATCGCGAAAGGAACATTCAAAGCTTTAGCCAAAGTTCTTGCGAGCAAAGTTTTTCCGCTTCCAGTAGGTCCGATTAAAAGAACATTCGATTTTTCGATTTCCACATCGTTTTTATCGTCTTTATTTTGAGTTATTCTTTTATAATGATTATAAACCGAAACGGATAAAACTTTTTTCGCGTAATCCTGCCCAATAACATATTGGTCTAACATGCTTTTTATTTCTTTCGGAGGCAAAACTTTAATATCGTATTTCGCTTCGGTTTTATTTTTCAAATGAGCGTGCTTCGGTTTTATTTTTCAAATGAGCGT
>NZ_SJDU01000965.1 GCF_005518285.1 Brachyspira catarrhinii
ACTGAAGATAATATGATTTAAGTTAATAAGATTTTTAAGAGTTAAACCGAATTTACTTATTTGTGGTAATTTCGGTTTAATTTCTTTTAATATTGAAATTAATTTGATATTTGAAAGTTAGAATTTGTCATTGCGAGCGAAACGCCTTTGGCGATGAGCGAAGCAATCTATTTTGTGTGGATTGCTTCAGCAGAGCTTCGCAATGACAATGTTTTTA
>NZ_SJDU01000966.1 GCF_005518285.1 Brachyspira catarrhinii
AATAATGCACCTAATGTTAAGTTATCATTTATAATAGAAAAAAAATTAGAATTATTATATAGAAAAATAGATGCTTTATTATATATGTAATTATGGTCTATTGGCTTGTAATTAGGGTATATATCTTTTAATATATTTTTATAGCAAAATAAAATATTATTACATTCTTCATATAAATAATATGTTTGTATAAATGATATAAATTCTAAATGTAATT
>NZ_SJDU01000967.1 GCF_005518285.1 Brachyspira catarrhinii
ATTTTACAAAGTCCTTATTTGCTATACGTACCTTTGGTGTAGTCTAAATTTCATGTATTACCATAATTAATATATATATTACAAACATATAAAGCAGCAGTAAAAAAGTTGATAATATATTTATAAAAATATAGAAATTGATAAAATAAAATTATTTAAATTATATTATGATTTAATTTATAGTAATTAGTAGTTCTGGAATCTAATTATACCGTC
>NZ_SJDU01000968.1 GCF_005518285.1 Brachyspira catarrhinii
TCTAATTTATAGTCAAGTTCAGTTGCTCCGCCTGCCTCTTCGCCGTCTTTTTCTATTCCTATGCCATGACAGTATTTTGCTAAAAAAATAAGCCCCTGTACTGATTTATTTGTGTATAATTTTTCTAATATTCCTTTTCTCTGCTTTTCTTTTAACTTCATATACCAGAAAGTAAGTGTTTCCTCGTTTATCTCTTTTCCTGCTTCATCTTTTAAT
>NZ_SJDU01000969.1 GCF_005518285.1 Brachyspira catarrhinii
TATCTTTTTCGGATTCTACTCTTTTAATGAGTTCGCCCGTTCCAGCGGCTATAACATCGACATTTACGCCGGGATTTTTAACCTTAAAATCTTCAACCAACGGATTAATAAGTTCTAAAGGATGCGGACAATAAATTACGAGCGAGTTTCCCGTATCCTGTTCTTGAGTGGAACAACCGCATAAACCTAATGCAAATAAAATACTTATGATTATT
>NZ_SJDU01000970.1 GCF_005518285.1 Brachyspira catarrhinii
TTATATGACATTCCTAAAAATTGCATCTCTATTAAATCGCCGATTAATATATTCGAGCCTCCGCCAAGCATCCTTGAAATTACGAAAGTGCTTACCGCCGCAACGAATACCATTGTGACTCCCGCCGCCATCCCGGGCAAACTTAAAGGAAGGACGATTTTATAAAAAACATTGAAAGAATTAGCACCCAAATCCTGCGAAGCCTCTATTAAACT
>NZ_SJDU01000971.1 GCF_005518285.1 Brachyspira catarrhinii
TATTGCGTCTTCGAGTAGCGAAATTAAAAAAGAAAATATTAAAGAATTTAGCGGAGAATTTAATAGCGGATTAAATAAAGATTTTAGAGAAGAATTAAGAAATAAACTCGATATTGCATTTAAAAAAAATATTCCTAATAAAGATAAAGCCGAAAACAAAGACGATGAAGAAAATGAAAAAACAAATAGCGAAAATAATTTTGAATTACTTAATA
>NZ_SJDU01000972.1 GCF_005518285.1 Brachyspira catarrhinii
ATATTAAAGTTTTATCTTCTAATGATAAAGTCCCTCCTTTATTATAGGCTAAATTTAATATCTGACTAATTTCAAATTCGCTTAATCCTTTAAGTGAAGATATAAGCTCTAGTTTTTCTGTATCCTCAATTTCCAAATTGTATGTTTTTATATATTCATCTAATATAAAATTAATATCATTTTCTGTTGGAAAAGGTATATCAAGAATTGTAGTA
>NZ_SJDU01000973.1 GCF_005518285.1 Brachyspira catarrhinii
AGAAGATTCAGCTGTTAATTGTAATGAAAATAATGAAAATAAATTATGTCGTTCTTCATTACTAAGTGTTTCTAGGTATTTATTATTTTTTTCAATTTCACTAATATATTGTTGTATAGTTGCTGTTGATGTTTGATCTCCGCTACTAGCTGTTAAACCTTGACCTGTAATTGTAAGAGTATTGTTTTCAAATTTTAAAGTATCTTTTTGAGATA
>NZ_SJDU01000974.1 GCF_005518285.1 Brachyspira catarrhinii
TTATACTTTAAGAAATTAAGGAATACTTAAATGCAATATCTCTGGCTCCTGTGCACTTAATTAATTTATCAAAAATTAATATATATAAACAAATATTAAACTAGATAAGTAATATAGAAATGACCATTATATTAGAAAAACCTATGCTGCAATTTTATA
Organism: Brachyspira catarrhinii; assembly: GCF_005518285.1. Classification (GTDB taxonomy): domain Bacteria; phylum Spirochaetota; class Brachyspiria; order Brachyspirales; family Brachyspiraceae; genus Brachyspira; species Brachyspira catarrhinii. The sequence continues at coordinate 160 of NZ_SJDU01000974.1, forward strand.
TTGCAACATAGGTTGTAATTTATTAGTTATTATTATAATATTATTGTCATTAGTA
>NZ_SJDU01000099.1 GCF_005518285.1 Brachyspira catarrhinii
AATATAATAATTTTATCAATTAATTAATCTAAAAAACATTACCAAATCGGAGCGGGATTTTATGGATGAAGAATTAATAGAATTTATTAAAGAATATCATAAATGTATGCATAAATGGAATTTCGCTTTGGAGTATTATTCAAAAAAAGAAGGCATTTCCTACACGACATTTAAAATTTTGGGAGTTATTTTTAGCACTGAAAATTGCACTCAAAAAGATATATACGAAGTAATTTCTATACCGAAGCAAACTATAAACGCCGCCATAACCGATTTTTATAAAAAAGGATATTTAAAACTTATAGAACCGCCCGAAGACAGAAGAGTAAAGATTATTAGCCTTACGGAAAAAGGCAAAAAATATGCGAAAGGCATTTTTTCAAAGGTTATGGATTGCGAATGCAAGGTAATAAACGAAATTGGAAAAGAGAAAATAAAAACTTATATTAACGCTATGAATTCCTATGTAGAATTATTGCTTAAATCTATAAAAGAATTATATTAAAATATAAGAAATTTCTAAATTATATTATTAAATATTTTACCTTTCTTTTATTTAGAGGTTTATAATATTAGTCTATAAATAGAATATATAAATATATATAAACTATAAATAGTTAAAATATTTTTAGAATATATTATAATAGACTAATTGTTAAATATTATCAAAAGGAGATTATTATGGATACAAGTTAAAGAAAATTTAATAAATTAAAAATTAAGGAGTAAAAAATGCTCAAAAAAATTTTGGAATTATAAAATTATTAATTTAAGGAGAAAATAAAAATGAGATTAAAATTAATAATCATAACTATTTTAATAATATCTTGCGGAACGGTTTTTCCTCAATTTGAATTAGACTTTCTTGTAAAAAGCGGTTTAGTTGAGAGTTTTAGCGATAAAATTGACATAAACAACGACACTTACTTTTATAAGAAAGAATTGAATTTGCAATTGGGTTATAAATTCGCCGCAAATAAAAATCTCTTTAAGGGAGTTAGTTTATTATTCGATTTTGGAACGAGCGGAAATCCAATTTCTTATTCTATATCGAAAAACGATAAACATACGGTAAACGGAAATTTGGGGATTTTTACGGGATTGGCTTTAAAATTTATATTCAGTCCGAGTTTAAACTCCAAGCAAGATTTGGTTTTGGGCGTTGCTTCGGGAGCGAGATTTATTCCCGTTGTAGATTATTTGGACACAAAATTAAATAAAACTCCAATATCGCCTTATGTAAAATTATTTTTCGAGGATAGAATATACGGAAACGATAAATTTGCTTTTGTAGTTGGATTTGGCTTGTATTACGAATATATGATTTTCGATAAGAGCGACAGCATGAAACTTTTTGGCGTTAATAATGTCAAACAGCATCATTCTATAGGCGAAATGATTACGCTTGGCTTCCATTTTGGAAAACGCTAATAAATTAAACGATTAAAAATCATAACATTAAAAAAGGATTGTCTATTTATTTAGTCAGTCCTTTTTATTTAGTCATTGCTAATTTACTTTTATGTTTGTCATTGCGAGCCAAAGGCGTGGCAATCTCTTTTTTGTGGATTGCTTCGGCATGCCTACGGCAGCCTCGCAATGACTATTTTTTATAATTGATTTTTATATTTTTTTTGTTATCATAATTATTATGAATATTTCGGTAAGATTGCATAACGCCATAAATAACGATTTTGATTTATTGGATTTGAATTTAAATAAAGAAAATTCTAAATTAAATTATAAAATAGAAAAAAATAAAAACGGTTTGACTATAGCCTATAAAAATAATAGAGCGGTTCATAGTAAATATAATATTGAAAACGAATGCAAAATTGCGTTGGGTAAGATTAATAAAAATAAAAATCTTCTTATAATTTACGGCTACGGTTTGGGTTATATAGTTAAATATTTGATTGAAAATATAAACGAATATTTTAACGAAAAAACTTTGGAAAGTTTGAAAATAATCGTAATAGTCGAAGACACGATTTTATTTAAATATTCTTATTATAATATTTTTAATACGGAAAAAGAAAATATTTTTTTTATTCACGGCGAAGACAATATAGATTATATAAATAAAATTATCGATTATAAAAAAGTAAACGGAGTAAGTTTGGTTTTGCTTCCGTCTCTTACGAAAGAAGAAAAAGACAAAGCGAATAAACTTTACGAAAGAATACTCAATAATATCGAGAGAGAATTTTCAAATATATGGACGAATTTATATTTTGAAAATATTTGGACAAAAAATATAATATTTAATAGCGAATATATAAATAAATCCGCCGATATTTCCGTTTTCAAAAACGCGTTTAAAAATTTTAAGGCTTTGCTAATTTGTCCAGGTCCCACTTTGATAAATTATATAGAAAAAATAAAAAATAACAGAGAAAATCTAATAATAATTTGCGTTGATACGAGCTACTCCGTGTTATGCAAACATGGAATTATTCCAGACTTCGTCATAACCGTTGACGGAGGATTTTTTAATTCTTTAGATTTCGTCTATATAGAAGAAAAAAAATTTCCTTACTTGATAATGGATATAGCCTGCAATAAAATTATTCCAAAAATTATTTTAGATAAAACAAATATAATAAGATTTTCTTCGACAGCCGATTTGGGAATTGTGGAATATTTAAAAAGATTTTCAAATATTTCTTCGCTTACAACTTCAAGCACGGTAGCGACAACGATGATAGATTTCGCTTATTATACGAGTTTCGATAAAGTTCTTTTAATCGGTTTTGACAATAGCTATCCTTATTATCAAAGACATATTCGGCACGCGCTATCTTACGAATATATGATTAATAAAACGAATAAATTAAAAACAATGGAATCATATTATTTTGACGCGATAAAAAATAATTCAAATATAAATGTTTATCCGCCGACAGAATTTATTTTTGAAAATCAAATAGAATATTTTAAAGAATTAAAAAATAAATATTCTAAAATGTTTATAAGAAGAATAAAATCCGATGCGATTGATATAAATTCTTTTGAAGAAGATATTATAGAAAATTTTACCGAAGATAACGCTCGAGAAAAAGTTTTGAATATAGCCGAAAAATTATACAAAAAAGAAAATTCAAATAATATAAAAAATTCGTATATTGAATTAAAAAATATTTTGGAAGAATTTAGAAATATTATTTTAAGTTATAACAAATCCAATGAAAAAAATTATAACGAAATAACTAATACTATAAAAGAATATCAAAAAAAAGCGCCGATACTAAAAAATATTTTATCCGCGGCGCTTATAATGAGCGAGCGAGGAGACAACGATATTAAAGAAAAAGTTAATTTTTTGCTTTCGGAAAGTTTGAAAAATGTAAATTATTTTTTAACGAGAATTGATATCGTTATAAAGAAATTATAATCTCAATTCAAAATAATATTTCTAAAATTCCGCTTTACAATTTTTATTATTTATAGTATATTAAATCAATTAGTTTTAATTAATTTAATTGACAGGAGATTTAAATGTCCGAAAATATAACAAATGCAATGAATAAAAAATTAAGCAAGAAATACGCGATTCTTTCGTCTATAATAATAATTTTAGCCATAATTTTAATATTAACTCTATTCTTAAAAAACAGGGGTTATTCTTTACCGACTTTGAAAGCGATTAATTCTGGCATAACCGAAATAAGAATAAATAGAGGAACGAACGAAAACTCTTTAATAATAAAATTGGAAGACGGAAAATGGACTGTAAACGAAAAATATAAAGCCGATTCGGACGTTGTTGCAAGTATGACGAACGCTCTTAATTCTATTCAGCCTGTGGAAATAATTTCGAGAGGAGACGCCGAAGCTGAAGATAGAGAAAAATATAGACTTTTGGACGATGAAACTATAAATGTTATCGCTCTTGACGGCTCTTCAAAAGAAGTTAGGAATATAAGATTCGGAATGAAATCGACACTCGGAGAAAATGTATATTCCCAAATTGATAAAGATAAAAATATATATCTGCTCGGAAATTTATCCTCAAATCCTAAAGACATTTTCGATAAAAGCGAAGACGATATTATAAATAAAACGATTTCGTCAGCGCGAAACGATTCTATAAATAAAATTATAATTTCTTACAATAATAGAGATTATACTTTGGAAAAATCGGAAGACACTACAAATTGGATAAAAGATAATAATTCGATAAGCATCAACGATTTATACGGACAAGTTTATACTATAGCCAACTTAAAAGCGGACGGCTTGATAAAAGAAGATTTGGATAAAAATTCCGTTTTGTATAAAATTGAAATATCCGCCGATTCAAATGTTTTATCTTACGAGATTTTGAATAAGAATAATACAAATAATAATTATGAAGTGTCGCTTGAAAACGATAACAACAGATATTATATAACGGACGCCACTTTTACAAATTTGAAAGAAGCGATTGATAATATTATAAATAAATAAAATTAAAAATAAAAATTAATTCATATCCGTTCTGTCTAAAATGCTTCTTGCCAATGAGCGAGAGTCGGCATTTTCTATATCGCTTGAAAGAGAGATTCCGTAAGTTATTCGGGTTATTTTTCCTTTGAAAGCATAATAATCGTTATTTCTTAAAGTTTTATATATATAAGACGCCGTAGTGTCAGCCTCCAAAGACGCGCTAAAAGCTATTATTATTTCGTCTATATTATCGTTTAATCTTTCGATAAGTTCTTTTATTCTTATGTCGCTTATTCCTATTCCTTTAATAGGCTCGATTAAACCGCCCAAAACATGATAAACTCCGTCATATTCTTCCGTTTTTTCTATGGCAAGCATATCGGGATAGGATTCCACAACGCATATTTTCTTTTTATCTCTTCTTTCGCTCGAACATATCGGGCAAATATTATCTTCGCTTAAAGAATAACATTTTGAGCATAGTTTTATATTTTCATGAAGCGAGGATAAGGCTTTTGAAAATTCTTCCAAATATTCTCTGTCGCTTTCAAACAAATATAAAGCGAGTCTCATTGCCGTTCTTCCGCCGATTCCAGGTAGCCGAGATATTATTTGAGCGAGTTTGTCTAAAGAAGGAATTATATTCAAAATCGATTCTCTTTTATTCGATTATTTAATCGTCTTTATCGTTATTTTTATCCAATTCGTCCATCATACTGTTTACTTTCGACATAATATCGGGACTTATCGAATCTAAAGAAAAACTTAAAATTGGCTTTCCGTTTTCAAATCGAACCGAAGACATTTTTGCCAAATCTCCAAATATTTTATTTAAGTCTTTAGCGTCAAATTTCATTTTATCGTCATTTGGATTCAATTCTTTTATTTTCGCAATCGCTTCGTTTACGCTCGAGGTTAGCATTTCTTCCAAAAGTTCTTTCTGTTCTTTAACGAGCATACTTTCGTCAATATTTAAATCCGTTATAATGTAAGATTTGTCTATAGTTAGCGATATAAGATTTGCGGGCGAGCTATATTTAATAAAATTGTCGTTCATTTAAAATCTCCTGAAATAATTATTAAGTATATATCTTTTTTTATTATTTATCAATGTTTATATATTTTAAAAAATTATCTATTTTTTTTGATAAAATATAAAATTATTATAATTGACTTTTTTAAATATTTTTGTATATTTTTAAAGAATTATAAATACAAGGAATTTATTATGAAAAACTTAAATAAACTATTTGTTATTTCAATTCTTTTGATTTTCAATATTTCGCATTTGCAAAAAATGATTTTGAATTTATATTAAATGTTCCACTTGGAGCAAGTTATTCTATTATTTCGCAAAATATGAAAGATTATGGAATAAAAAATTCTTTCGGCTTTGACGTTGGGATTAACGCTCAATTTGGCGGTATGTTTCAAATTAAAGATGGTTTCGGTATAAGCGTTTTGGGAGACATCGGATATTTGCATGATGATTATAAAATTAAATATTATTATAAAAATTTGGAATATTATTATTTTCGTTATGATGGCATTCAAATAGGATTATTGACAAAATTAATGTAAGAGGATTTTCAATAGGGATTGGAGGCGGAATAAACTTTCCCATATTTGGCTATTGGAATTATACTTATAAAGATGATTATTCGCCAGTTTCTTATTATTCATATTCTGTTGCAAATAATGAAAGTATTCCAGACGGCAAAATGTTCGGGTGGACTGATGCCACTATGTCAGCAGACGATATAGGAGCAAAAGGCAAACCTTATTATGTTATACCTTATGCAAAATTGACTTTCGATTATTCTATTTTCTTTACTCAAAAATGGGCTGTGAATGTCGGTTTATATTGTAGATATGATTTTTTACCTAAAAATGAAATACATTATTCAGATGGCGTGGAAAAACCAAAAAATTACGGAACTTTAAATTTTGGAGTTCAATTAGGTTTTAGATTTGGACCGAGAGTTTAAAAATCAATACATATTTTTTATTTTAAATAAAATAAGTTAAAAATCAAACATTAACCACAGAATTTACTCTTTCATCAGTTATAGCCTTTGTAGGACATTTCGCTATGCTTTCGTCCGTAAGAGAATAATCTTCATAATTAACTATAGCGAGATAATTATCGATTTTCATTCCGCCTTCTTTTGTCGCTTTAACGCAGATGCTACAGCCGATGCATGCTCTGTCGCAAGATTTTTTGGCAATAGGACCTTTATCTTTCGATTTGCAATAAACATGAAATTTTTGAGAAACGGGATGAATTTCTATGAGTTTTTGAGGGCAGGCTTTTACGCACATATTACAAGAAACGCATTTATCTTCGACAATAATCGGTATTCCCGTCTCGCTTTTGATAATCGCTCCAAATTCGCATGCTTTCATACAATCGTAAAAACCAACGCAACCGTAAGAACAGTCTCTA
>NZ_SJDU01000975.1 GCF_005518285.1 Brachyspira catarrhinii
CGAAGAATATAACGAAAGTAATACGAAAGTTGGAGACTCCGATTACGATTTGGTATTTAGAAGATATAACATGAAGACATTAACTGGCGAAATTTATAAAACCGAATGGTATAAAGAAATTAAAATAAATTAAAAAAAGGATAAGAAAAATGAAAAAAATACTACTCATTATATCGATACTCTCTTTTAATCTATTCGGATATTATTCTTC
>NZ_SJDU01000976.1 GCF_005518285.1 Brachyspira catarrhinii
TCATAATTAAATTTTATATATTGTATAAAAAACAGTAGTATTGATTAAGCATTTATAACAGCACTTTGCGTACTTCGTAATGTAAAATCCTGATATAAATTCAAATATACTATATTCTTTAATCATTTATTTATCAAAATAGCTTTGAAACAAGTCTATATAGAATAGTGGTTTAAAACGGTTCTAAATCATTACTTATTTATCATAATTT
>NZ_SJDU01000977.1 GCF_005518285.1 Brachyspira catarrhinii
GTAAATATTTTGAGTTTTCTTATGATGAAGAACTAGTATTTATACAATAGGCTTTTATTATATGACTAAACAATTACAATTTGTTAAAAATTAATTTTTTTTATATATTCACATATGTATGAAAAAAATTCTTTTAGACACTGGATGTTATCTCTGTTGAAGAATCGTATTATTATAGATTAAATAGGTATTTTATACAACTTATAAAACA
>NZ_SJDU01000978.1 GCF_005518285.1 Brachyspira catarrhinii
GCTGGGTCTCCCGTAGCCGTTGGAACGGACTCAGTAAAATCCTCGCTTACTTCTCCGCCTTCTGGCTCTGCAGGATTTTTTCCACAACTTATGGAAAACAATAATAGAAATGATAATAATGTGATAAGAAATGTTTTGAAGTAGAATTGTTGGTTAAGCGCGTAATTCACGCTTTGCTTTGCTTTGCTTTGCTTTGCTTTGCTTTGCTTT
>NZ_SJDU01000979.1 GCF_005518285.1 Brachyspira catarrhinii
TGACAGAAATGCATTGTCATTACGAGTGAGTGAAACGAACGAAGTAATCTATTCATTCTGGATTGCTTCGATAAATCTCGCAATGACAAAGAAAATAAAACTTGCAATGACAAATTTTTTTAGGCATCTGCCCGCTTTTAGCGAATTTTTTTATTTTAACCTATTGACAAAAAATTAAAACATGCTATTATTATTAAAAATAATTAATA
>NZ_SJDU01000980.1 GCF_005518285.1 Brachyspira catarrhinii
TTTCTATAGATTTTAAATTATTGCTTGTGAAAAATTTCATCCAAGTTAATAATTTATTCTTTTTCAATTCTTCAATCGTTAAATTTTCTAAAATATCAATAAATCTCTGAACTTCAATTAAATGCATTTGAATATAATCTAAACTAATATTTTGGTTTTCCGTGTCAATCAATTTAAAACAACGATGAGGTTTTCCATCGTCTCCAAAG
>NZ_SJDU01000981.1 GCF_005518285.1 Brachyspira catarrhinii
ACATATATCCCTCCATGTTATTAGTTGTAAAAAATCCAAGCCAATAGTTTAAATCTTTTGACAAGTTATTATCTTTCGCCAACGGCGGGCAGACGCCAAATTTAAATTTCTTTAATTCTATAATATGTATTTGCAAATGGTCGGTTAAAAGTCGCTCGGTTTTAGTATCGTAAATCATGTAGCAACTGTGGACATTGCCATTCTTTTT
>NZ_SJDU01000982.1 GCF_005518285.1 Brachyspira catarrhinii
ATCAATATATTATTTTATTAAATTAACTTACGGATGTGTGATCTTTTTTATAGCTGTAATTTCCTAGAACTCATTATGAATACATTTATTAAAGTCTGACTAAATGAAAAAGATTTTCTGCTATGTTTAATCTTTATAGAATGATGAATAATTAATAATTTCTAATATTTTTTATTATATGTATATGGTTTTGTGTTTTTAATAGCAT
>NZ_SJDU01000983.1 GCF_005518285.1 Brachyspira catarrhinii
GACTGTTGAAGAATTAAAAGAAGTATTAAATTCTATGAATGTTGTTGGAGCTTTCGCTTCGCGAGGCGGCACGCAAGGTGCGTCTAGTAAAAATCAAAAAAATGAAAATGATAAACATTTTGGCGACTGCCCGCCTGCGGCGACGTAACCTATCAAGATACAAAATATTTAACAGAAAAACAAGTTAAATTTATAAAAGGATTATGGT
>NZ_SJDU01000984.1 GCF_005518285.1 Brachyspira catarrhinii
AAAGAATGGAATATAGAAATAAACAACAACGAACTCAATATAAAAAGAGAGATTACGAAAGACGGAAAAAGCAAATCTTTTATAAATAATGTCGGAGTGAGAATTGCCGAATTAAAAGAACTTGGAGATTTGATTGTCGATATTCACGGACAACATGAACATCAATCTTTATTCAATCCTTCAAATCATTTGAATTTTGACGATAGC